>NZ_CANMGY010000007.1 GCF_947497555.1 uncultured Umboniibacter sp. | reverse complement strand
TGATTAGCTCAGCTGGGAGAGCGGCGCCCTTACAAGGCGTAGGTCACAGGTTCGATCCCTGTATCACCCACCAGTTTTAAAAGTTTAAGCGCGGACCGGTAGTTCAGTTGGTTAGAATACCGGCCTGTCACGCCGGGGGTCGCGGGTTCGAGTCCCGTCCGGTCCGCCACTTATTTATAAAAAAACCGCCAATCGGCGGTTTTTTTATCTCTACAATTTGGCCTCTAATCTCGGCGTAGGCCGTCACACAGCAAAGCACTTAGCGCGATGAGTTATGCGCGCGAAGCACTAGGATCACTCGCTCCGTTAAGCTAATTTTGAAAGCTATTAAGCCTGCCTGAATCCCCGTTTAGGAAATGCGGTTTAGAGGCGTTATAGTCAATCAAACCAGCACAGCCGGGGCGCTATTGATTTATGAGCGGGAGGAATTTTTCCTCCCATACAGCTAGGTCGAGTACACCCTGATGGCGGTATAACACCACCCCGTTCGGATCAATTAAGAACGTCTCCGGTGCTCCCGTGACTCCCATATCAAAACCCAAACTACCTCGAGCATCAAAAATAACTCGCTGATAGGGATTGCCGAGTTCACTCAACCAGCGCTTAGCTGGAGCGAGTTGATCTTTGTAGTCCACACCATAAATCACTACACCCTGAGCAGCTAACTCAAGTAAGAATGGATGCTCCACATGGCACGCTTGACACCAAGTACCCCAGAAATTAATCAACGAATAGCTGCCAACCAGTTCATCTTGGTTGATTAGCAACGACTCATCTTCAACATCAATGAGTTGAAACTCGGGCAGCGGCTTACCAACGATAGCCGATGGCAAATGAGTAGGATCATTCGATAAGCCGAAAACTAGGAAGCCGGCAATACCGGCAAAGATCGCAACAGGAATAAAGCGAACTAATCGAGTCATTCCGTTACCTCCATGGACTGACGTCGACGTGCGCGGCGCCCCAAGGCCGATAACAATGCGCCGAAAGCGATAAGACCGCCACCGTACCAGACCCAGCGCATAAAGGGCTTCACTTGCAGACGCATAGCCCAATCACCGTTATCCAGCTGCTCTCCCATTGCCACATACACATCACGAGTAAAACCCGCGTCAACGGCTGCTTCAGTCATAATCTGACCGCTTGCTAAGTAGCGACGTTTCTCTGCGGTTAAACGGGTAACCGAGCTACCCTCATTAACGATAACATCCGCCGCTTCCGCCGCGTAGTTAGGCCCGTCTAGTCGGTAGAATCGCTCTACCGTAAAGGAAACGTCACCAATAGCGATAGGTTCGCCAGCGCCCATTCGCACGTCACGTTCTATGCTTTCGAGCGAGGTCATGCCAACACCGACTACACAGACACCTAGGCCAGCATGCGCGAACGTCATTCCCCAAACGGTAGCGCGTATTGATTTGAAACCACGTTGCTTCGAGCGGCTATACCAAGGTACGGAAGCCGAAGCTAAAATAATCGCCAGCCCGAAGAACCACACCAAATAGCCCTGCCAGTGATAACCACCAGTAAAGCCAATGACTACCGCCAATACTAGCGCTAGAACAATAGGAACGATGATCCGACTCGTTACTCTACTCAACTGGGTCTTCTTCCAATTTAGGAATGGTGCCAAGGGTGCTGTGAGTACCGTCAACGCGAAAATTGGTAGCGCAACCCAATTAAAGTACTGTGCGCCCACCGAAATTTTACCCCAATTTAGGGCATCGGCGATCAATGGCCACAGGGTGCCAATTAGCACAGTAAACGTAATTACCACTAAAAAGAGATTGTTAAGAAGTAGGAAAAACTCTCGGGATAACAGGCCGTATTTTCGACGTACAGTCTGAGTCGGCGCCCGTAATGCAAAAGTGAATAGTGAACCACCTACCACAAGTAATAGAATCCAAAGAATGAACATGCCCCGCTCTGGATCCGTTGCGAACGCATGCACGGACGTAATGACACCTGAGCGAACCAAGAAAGTCCCAAGTAAACTCAGTGAAAAGGCGCTGATGGCTAATAACACCGTCCACGATCGAAATATTCCACGTTGAACATTTACTGACAGTGAATGGACTAGCGCTACGCTAACCAACCATGGCATTAATGAGGCATTCTCTACCGGGTCCCAAAACCACCATCCGCCCCAGCCAAGCTCGGCATAGGCCCACCAACTGCCTATGGTGATGCCTACTGTAAGGAATACCATCCCAACCAAAGCCCATGGCTGAGCCCATTGTGCCCACTTATCATCATCCCGACGCTCAATCAGCGAGGCCATAGCGAACGCAAAAGCGACTGCCGTGCCGACATACCCTACATAAAGAAGAGGCGGATGAATAATCATCCCAAAGTCCTGTAATAATGGGTTGAGATCTGAACCTTCATTCGGGGCAAATGGTAATAGACGTTCGAAGGGAGACGATGTGAATACAATGAAGGCAATGAGCGCTAGCGTAACTAGCCCCAAAACACTGAGCACCTTGGCCTTAAACGCCAATTCAATGGATTTTCCACCGAGACTCAGCGCCAACAACCAGCAACTCAATATCCAAACCTGAAAGAGAATAGAACCTTCGTGAGAACCCCAAACGGCGGTGAGTTTATAGTACCAAGGTAATAGCGTATTGGAGTGATTAGCGACATAGGCGACGCTAAAGTCATCGGCTAAAAACGCGGCGCCGAGGGCTGCCACACTCAACGAAAGCAGCGCGAAGACCAGTGCTGCAAACCAATTGCCCAATAACATCAAACTTGGGTTTTGTAACTTAACACCCAATGCAGGAAACAACGCAAGACTGATGCTTGCGCCAAAAGCTAACCAAAGCGTCAGTAAACCAAATTCCGCTGCCATTACTCGTAGCCACCCTCTTCAGCTTGCTCTTTCATCGCGTCGGCTACCTCAGGAGGCGTATAATTTTCATCGTGCTTTGCAAGAACTTGTGTCGCAACGAAGACACCGCTTTTGAGCTGGCCCGTTGCTACAGCGGCTTCATCTTCGGCAAACAAATCGGGAAGAATACCCTCATAACTGACAGTAACTTCGGCTTCCATATCATAGATAACGAAGTTGACTGCGAGTGATGATTGATCTCTTGAAACGCTACCGGGTTTCACCAAACCACCAACTCGGAAGGTGGTATTCTCCGGAGCCAAGCCAGCGGCAACGTCCCTCGGTGGAAAGAAAAGATTTAAATTTTGCGACATCGCCGTCACGATCGCAGCAGTCGCGACACTAACCCCCACTACCATCAAGACAACTAATAATAAACGTTTTTTACGTGCGGGATGCATTACGTTGGTCCTTCCTACGTTGTTGAATACGCGCTTCGTTAGCCGCCGACCTTTTAAGCGCCTTTGATTGGCGACTCGGCTGTACTACAAGAAACAGCATCGTCAGTAGTGTTACGCCGTAGGCCGCCCATACGAATGGCCCGTGGCCACCCATACTGACAAATGCTTCCCAGGAATTAAAATACATCCTATTCTCCCAAAAGAGTGTCTTTCACCCATTGCTTGTTGCGTTCAGTTTGGAGGGATTGTGCCCTCATGTGCTTGATGAGCACATAAGCATAAAACGCATAAAACCCAGCAATCATAATAAGTAGCGGAACAAACATCGACATATCCATAGACGGAGCTGAAGTTAGCTTGATCGTGGCTGGCTGATGGAGTGAATTCCACCAATCAACCGATTTGTATATGATCGGGATATTAACTGTGCCGACTAAAGCAAGCAGCGCCGACGCTTTGTCACCAGACTCCTTCCGCTCGAACGCATCGGCGAGTGCCAATACACCAAGGTAGAGAAAAAAGAGGATAAGCATCGAGGTGATACGTGCGTCCCAGACCCAATAGGTACCCCAGGTAGGTTTACCCCAAACCGCCCCAGTAAACAGTGAGATAAAGGTCAACGCTGCCCCGATCACTGCTGCCGAGCGCATGGCAATATATGACAACTTCATTTTCCAAATCAAGCCGATAGCACCCGCAATAGCCATCATGTAGTAACCTGCGAGGGCTAGAAAGGCCGCTGGTACATGGATGAAGATGATCCGATAGGAGTTACCCTGTTTTGCATCCTCCGGCGCTATCGCCAAACCCCAAACGGCGCCAACGACAAGTAGCCCCGCAGCCAGGAAGCCGAGCCAACTTACCCATCGAGCGGTCTTTTCATAAAAACTTTTTGGAGAGGCTAGCTGATGAAACCACTCCCAACGTGACTTAGCCATTTTCTAAACTCATTCTTAACGAAGCTGAAATTGCGAGCGGCGCAAGACTAACGGACAAAACCGTCAGGCCGAACACCACCAATAATAATCCATTTGCATCCAATCCATTTGCCGCAAAGGAAACCGACGACGAGCCGAATATTAGAATAGGTGTATAGAGCGGCATCACAATCAATGACATTAGCATGCCACCGCGCTTTAATGACACCGTGAGCGCCGCACCTACAGCCCCAACCGCCGTTAGATATAGGGTACCGAGAGTAATACTCAGTATAAGCGTACTATACGCCTCCGCGGGCATCGATAGCATCAAGCCTAACAGCGGGCTAAACAGACTTAACGGCAACCCTACACAACACCAATATACGAGCAAGCGGACTAAAACGATTAATGCTAAGGGCGTTTCACTTAGCGCAAGTTGTTCCAAGCTACCGTCTTCATAGTCATCGCGAAACAGCGAGTCCAATCCCAGCTGAACGGAAAGTAACGCGACAATCCATATCAAACCAATAGAAATGGGACCAAGAACCGCGGCTTCAGGTGAGACACCTAAAGGAAAGAAGCTCACCGCAACAACGAAAAAGATGAGCGCATTGCTGACATCAGACTTATTACGCCAATAGAGCGTAAAGTCTCGCTTGGCTAGCATACTCAATCGCACGACGCATACTCCAAGTCTACAGTAACCAGTTCGTCTATCTCTAGAGATTGATGAGTAGTGAGAATAATGAGACGCCCCGATGCAGCTTCGCTGCGAAACAACTGAGTTAATGTTTCGACAGCCAACTTATCCAGTGCGGTTAAGGGCTCATCAAGAAGCCAAACGGGGTGGTTACTCACGTAAAGTCGTGCCAGCGCTACACGCCGCTTCTGGCCTGCCGATAGTCTCGCAGCGGGAACAAATTCATAACCAAATAGACCTACTCGATCTAACGCATCCATTAACGGCTTGTCTGCAATCTCATACTCAGTGAGCCAACGCAGGTTTTCGAGTGGCGTTAATCCAAGCTTGATACCACCTTTGTGGCCAATATACAGAAGATTTGAACGCTGTTCTGATACATGAAGACGAGTTGAGGAATCGTCAGCGCCCTGACTAAGCCATTGAATAGAACCAAATATGCCGTGAAAAAGCCCAGCTAACGTTCGCAGCAGCGTAGTTTTCCCAGCGCCATTATCCCCGGCGATGCGGTAAACACTGCGCGGCAGGAAGTGATGATCAAGCGGCTTAAACAGCGCGACGTCATCGTGGGAACAACTGAGCTCTTGTAAACGAATACTGATAGACATTGCTGCGCTTCAATGAGGATTCACCCACTAGTATACGGCAATGTACGTGATGATTTGAACTAATTAGTGACGCGATGAAGCGAGTTACACTTGTTTAAACCGATTAGTCCGAAGTCTTGGGTAGGTTTCGTAGCGAAGTCGTCGCGCTGAGGCCCGGCTTGGAGAATATGAGCAGACGCTTTACTAAGTCTAATTCGGGTTGAGAAATGGCACAAATTTCACAGATTCGAGAGTCATCGAAATTTTCACTTAGCAGCTCAACTGCTCGTGTATAGGGGCGATCGTTGGATTGAATTGACATAATTACCTCAAAATACCTCGTCGGCTGCCAAGCAGCCAAAATCACATGGTGTTAATGCAATTATAGCTAGGAATATTGAGGCGCAACTTTTTATTCAATCAAAATCAAATAATCCTCGCCAAGGCGAGGATTATTCTGAGGTTACTTAGTCATCAAAGCAATATTGTGCGACGTTTCGCTGGAGGCGCATCTCGTCGAGTTTATCTTCGATCATGCGGCGCATATTACGCTCACGTTCCGTTTTTTTGCGACGACCGCGTTTCTTAGGTTGTTTAACTGCGACTTCTTCAGTTTGCGTAGCAACTGTGTCCATAAGAGAACCCCGCTTTTTTAGATGCCGATACTTGGCGAATTTTTGTTTTTATTGTGTATCTGAACGCCTAATTTATAGCTATTAGATCGCCCACTAACAACTTACCGACTTCGCCACATAAGGTCAAGTACTTATTCATATCCGTAATGACGACTAAGGAATTAAATGTGGTAGCATTATCATCTTCTTAATCGGGTATCTCCACTGGAAGTATTTATGCGTCAAATTAGTTATCTCGTCGTTGCTCAGTTACTCAGTTTCTCGGTTGTTACGATGATGGTGGTAGCGAGTAGCCTCGTTGGCTTAGCGCTTTCTCCACTTCCAGAACTCGCCACACTACCCCTTAGCCTGCAAGTTGCGGCGTTTGCCGCGGCGCTCATACCCGCCACGCGATTTATGCAGCGCTTTGGGCGGCGGAGGGTTATGCTAGTAATGAATATGGCTGCTAGCCTGAGTTTAGTGCTCTGTATCGTGGCAGTACTAAGCCAATCCTTTATATTATTTTGCTTGGGTTCTGGGCTTTTAGGCGGTTCACTCGCGTACATTCAACAACTTCGATTTGTAGCCATTGAGGCCGTCACTGACCCTCAGCAAAGTGTGGCCTTGAGTTGGATCATGATGGCTGGAATTGGGGCCGCATTCCTAGGGCCGGAGCTGACAACATTAGGCCAGCTGATCACTCAAACTAACTGGATTGGATCCTATAGTCTGGGAGTGGTTTGTCTTGTGCTAACTTTCCTACTTCTTCACCGTTATTTACCGACGACAGTTCCTTGCAGTAGTGACAGCAAGGAAGCGGCAAAGTCGAAGGTACGACCAGCCCTAATTGTGGTACTTTGCGCCGGCGCGTTAGGAGGAGCGCTCATGACACTGATCATGACCGCAACGCCGATCACCATGCACCATCACAACGGCTTTGATCTTGAGTCAACAACACGCGTCATTCAGTGGCATATTGTAGCAATGTTTGCTCCTTCATTACTCACTTCCCGCCTACTTAAGATTATCTCTATTCGTCAGATGATGGGGCTCGGCGCCTTAATCATTGCAGTTTGCGCGTATATTGGCTTCTACGCTGCAGACTACAGCCAGTTTGTGTTATCACTGGTGCTGTTGGGAGTCGGCTGGAACTTCCTCTTTATGGGATCGACTCTGTTACTGCCCACACTAAGCCCAGGTAATGAAAAACTCCGCTTTCAGGGATATCTAGATGGCTCTGCAGCCACCCTTCAAGCGATCGGCACGTTAACCGCAGGCGCACTCCTGCACTTCGCCGGTTGGACGTCAATATTGGCATTCAGCGGGTTGGTAGCAATAGGCGTAGCGTTGTCGCTTACTATTAAGCGTTTTCATTAAAACCGGGGATTGCTATCGAGGTGGTAAGTCCATTATCATTCGCGACGCGTTGTTCTTCAACACTACCCGCCCTTAGCTCAGCTGGATAGAGCGACCCCCTCCTAAGGGGTAGGCCGCAGGTTCGACTCCTGCAGGGCGGGCCATATCTGCTTAGCGAACTGATTAAAATCGAAAGCAGATACTAGGTGCCAGCATCAACGTTAGCTACATCGCTTTACATTCTGCTTGATAGAGTCGAAGCGCCTCACCGGAACTCTTATTCTTTAAATAACAGCCCCCCTCCCTAATGAATAGCTCAAGGATAAATGGGGGCTCATCAACCCGAGTATCGATCATCATGCCATCCGGTGAGCGGATGGCTACCCGTTGAATCAGCAACTGGTTGCTGCTGGAAAAGGCATTGGCTCCAACGGTAATCTCACGACCACCAAAAAGCTGTTGGGCTGTCTGTCTTAATTCAGTCAAGGACTCATCAGAATGAACAGGGATCCGGGCCGCTGACTCCTGACCCGTTGCAGCGAGCTCACAACCGGTCAGTATTTGCGACATCAACAGCACGGTTAAATTGCTAACCAATTTTTGCATGATTATTGCCCCTGCTTGAATGGATCAGTGTAGTTGGTCATTAAACGTATCATATTCTGCTTTGACCCAAAGCCTCCATTATCAAATGGCTGGAAGCCAGAACTGTTAACTTTAAAGGCCCGAACGGCGGGCTCTCGGCCCTTGGAGACCGCCGTAAGAACCGGACAGGAACTATCGATACGATAGTTAAGCGCCGCGGCAATCATAGGATCATTAACATCACCCAACGCACTGGAAAGGTCATCTTCTACATAACAACCATTCTGAAGTATTCCCGGCGCAATAGGTTCATTCATCGGGGTAAAGCCATCAGAGTACTCACCCTGCCCCTTATCATTGGCACCGTCAAACTGAATAGTGAAGTAAGTCGTACCGCAGTTATCCGTGGGATAGAAGCCATAAGGTTTACCGCAAGTGGTACTGCCAACCAAGACAACCTCAACATCGATACCCCGCAAGCCATTAATGATGGCCTCGCTAGCAGAGCAAGTGCCACCCGTAGTCAAAATGAATACTCTATTTAAGTTTAGTACAGGTAACTGCACGCCCCCACCATACTTGTCTGAATACTGACTTGTCGTACTATAAAAAGGCGTTGGTGATAGCGTTTCACCTGTAATCGGATTCGTACTAGGGTATTTATCATTGAATCGTAGTTCGTCAAAGATTCTGCCATTTGTTGCCGTCGGTCCGGCGATCATGTAGGACAGTTGACTCGCGATGTATAATAAACCTCCGCCGTTATAACGCAGATCTAAAACTAGATCAGTCACGTTGTTATTACTCAACGACGTCATGGCATCAACTAATTTGTCTTCCGAGACAAAGTTGTGATCATTAAAGAACACATAACCCACGTTACCACTAGCCGTATTGAAGACATCCACAATTGGCACTGGATCCGCTTCAACCTCAACCGCTTCAAGCGTAACATCGCGAGTTTCGGCACTACCCAAGTCCTGTATCGTAAAGGTATGACTTTCGCCGATAGAAGACGGAAACAGGCCCGCATTTAGCGTGTCAACATCATTACCATTTTCAACATCAACACCGTCAATAGCTAATACCTTGACGCCACGTGTAAGACTTACTACCGACGCATCAGCCGGCGAACCGGGCTCAATATAGCGGATATACAGTTCTCTTGGAGGAGTCGATTTTACGAGCGCCCATTCAATACCATAGCTTACCGATATGCCTGCTTGAGTTAACTGTTCGTACTCGCTGGTCTCGTAAGTAAAGTGAAACCGATCTTTTGGATTTCCAGAGGGCGTGGTGGCATCAGTTCTTAATAATTCAAAGTATTCGAGCGGGTCATTATAGTCACCTGGGTCAAGATCAGGGAGTTCGTTGTACCAAAGGTAGGTATCATTGCTCCATGAGCGTAAGAAATGGTTCTCATAGAGAATCGAACCTGCCTGATCATTATAGGGATTGCCATTAATATCATTAAACGTTCGTGGATTTTCACAACGCGCCACGAAGTTATCAGGATCATCAAAGACACCGGGCGTATAGGATGGTCCAGTTGCTCCCCCACCAGAACTAGGCGGCGCATCCGAGCCACTATCACTGCCAGAGCCACCACAACCCACTAATGCAAAGCTCGTAAGAAACGCGATGACTAAGGACTTTCTAAATCGATAACTACTCATACTTCTATCCATTTTATTTTTCTCTTATTTTTATGTTAAATCTTACTCAGTCCTGCGTTAGTTGTTTGATGTACGTCAAACATCCAACTTATCTCTACGATTTGGGAGATACGAGTAACGAAACTGACAATCGTCACATTACCGTTAGTTGCTTCATCCATCAACCTCTCAAAATGATTTTCTACGACTAACCCCCTAGCGCACTCCGTTCGTCTTTACGATCTCTAGGTAACGTGTAGAGGGCGTTATGAAAGATGAACAGTAGACATCAAAACAAGAAGAGCTTCTAAGTTTAGGTGAGGGGTGAGAAGCCTATGGAGGTATTTTTGCGCGCCAACCTACGCCTATAATATATGGTTTATGGCTCGAAGCTGCTACTATTCTACGATGACGAATCAATCACCACTTCACCCAAGAAACCCCCATCGTGGTCGTTACGACCTTTTCGCCTTGGGTAAGACTCATAAACCGCTAAACGGTTTTATCCAGCGCAATCCAATGGGTGGAAAAACTATTAATTTTGCTAACCCTTCTGCGGTGGTTGCGCTAAACACAGCGCTACTAAAACATTTCTATGGGCTCAACGACTGGCACATCCCCAAGGGATTTCTTTGCCCGCCTATCCCTGGCAGGGCTGACTACATACACCACCTTGCTGATCTAATGGGTGAGAGTAGTTTTAACCCGGATATCCGAGTATTAGATATTGGTACCGGCGCAAACCTGATTTATCCTATCATTGCTCAATACAGTTACGGCTGGCAGCTAGTTGGTACTGATATCAACCCCAAAGCGTTAGCCAACGCACAATCTCTCATTGATACTAACGGTCTCTCATCACAAATTTCACTGCGTCACCAGAGTAATCCAAAAGCCATTTTAAATGGCATCATTAAACCCGGTGAATGGTTTGACGCGGTTGTATGTAATCCGCCATTTCATCGTTCTGCTGAAGAAGCTAACGCAGGGAGCGAGCGAAAAACACGACAGTTAAGTCGTCATAAGCGCAAAAAAATGCCGGTAGGGCTAAATTTTGGCGGCGATAATGCAGAACTTTGGTGCGAAGGTGGCGAGGTCTGGTTCGTCAGCCAAATGATTAGTCAGAGCCTCCAGTTTGCGAAGCAGGTAAATTGGTTTACCTCACTCGTCGCTAAACAGGAGGATATGCCTCCAATCATCAAGACCTTAAAGCGAATAGCTAACTGTGAGTATAAGGTTGTTGATATGGCACAAGGTAATAAGGTATCCCGTTTTGTGGCTTGGCGCTTCAAGGAGCTAGTAACTAAATAAGTTTTTTATCGCACTTCGCTAATGATCGAATTAGACCTTTTTCTTCATTGCCTCAAGCCTTCAACAGAGTAATTAGCCCGAATTAGGCTATTTTTTATACTATTTTGATATATCTCAAGATCATTTTGATCTGCATTTAGAGTCAGAGGTATTCAGATAAGTTCTAGATCTGTCATAAAAAAACCGTTATATATCAATGGTAGCCCAAACAACTATGTGAGTGACTCCGCAATTTTTTTCGCACAAGCAAGTTTAGAAGAATAACGTTGACTGTGATTTTTAGTCGTAAAAGTATCTATAGTAGAAATTTATATGCTGGTTAAAATTTGGACATAATTGTGAATCTGACTAATTATTAAACAGCTTTACGTAGAAACCGAAAACACAAAAAATCAATTATAAATGGAGTCCAACCATGAAGAAACTGCTTGCTGTAGGTGTCACTAGTCTGACGCTTGCGATTGCTTCCTCGGCGGCTATAGCAGCCCCAGGCGGTAATGGCAATGGAAATTCAAATGGCCCAAAAGGTGTCGCTAACGGCCATGCCAAGTTTGATACCGATCGACTTATCATTACTTTCTCTGAGAGCGCATTAACAACCTTCGACCAAGGAAACGGAAGAGCTAATGGCGTGGCTAGCCGTGTTCGCGGTGCAACAGGCCGTGGAGCAAATTTCGTTCGCGAGACCTTTAACGGGAAAGCTGTGGTCAAGTTTGATCGTAAACTCGACCACGGCTCTATGCGAGAGCTAGCCCTCTTACTGGAAGCTGAAGCCGACATCGTGTCGGTAGAAGTTGACGAGATGATGTACCCGATGGCAACCCCTAACGATCCACTTTACAGTGATCAGTGGCACTACTTTGAGCAAACTGGCGGATTAAATGTTCCGACTGCTTGGGATACAGCTACCGGTGCGGGTGTTGTCGTTTCGGTGATCGATACTGGCTACCGTCCCCATGCTGACCTTAACGCTAATCTGGTCGCTGGCTACGATATGATCTCCGATTCAGCAGTAGGTAACGATGGTAATGGCCGCGATGCGGACCCCTCTGATCCCGGTGACTGGGTAAGTGCAGGTCAATGTTATAACGGCTCTCCAGCGTCGGGTAGCTCATGGCATGGAACTCACGTAGCCGGTACCATTGCTGCCGTGACCAACAACAACCAAGGTGTTGCGGGTGTGGCTTACGATGCGAAGGTTATGCCAGTTAGAGCACTAGGTACCTGTGGTGGTTACACCTCAGATATTGCCGACGCAATCGTTTGGTCTGCTGGCGGCAATGTTTCAGGAGTGCCGTCAACCTCTACCCCCGCGCAGGTTATCAACCTAAGCCTCGGTGGTGGCGGGTCATGTAACTCGCTTACGCAAACAGCGATCAATACCGCAAGAGGACTGGGCGCAACGATTTTAGTTGCTGCAGGTAACTCTAATGCCAGTACTGCTAACTACTCGCCTGCGAGTTGTAACGGTGTTGTAACGGTTGCAGCAACTAACCGTCAGGGAGGAAGAGCTTATTACTCAAACTACGGTACAGCGGTAGATGTAGCAGCTCCTGGTGGCGCACAAAGCTTCGCCAATGATCCAGAAGGCGTACTTTCAACGCTCAACTCTGGTTCAACTACACCGGGTACCGATACCTACGAATACTATCAAGGTACGAGTATGGCTACCCCGCATGTTGCAGGCGTTGTTGCGCTCATGTACGAAGTAAACCCAAGCATCACTCCTGATGAAGTTGAAGTTGCGCTTGAAAACACCGCTCGTAGCTTCCCTGCTACGTGTTCTCAGTGTGGTTCGGGCATCGTTGACGCAACGGCAGCAGTTGCCGCGGCAGACGGTGGCGATACGGGTGGTCCAGGTCCTGATCCAGGTACCGGTGGCGAAACCATTACCTACAACAACCTTTCAGGGGCACGAAGATCTTGGCAGGGAGCGTCGATTGAGATTCCTGCTGGCACTTCAAGCTTTAGTGTTGTGATGTCTAGTGGTACGGGTGATGCAGATCTCTACGTTCGTGAAGGCGCTGCGCCGGCTAGACGTTCTTATGATTGTCGTCCCTACAACTCTGGAAATGATGAGGTTTGTACCTTCTCTAACCCAGCAGCAGGAACTTGGTATTACAGCATCTACGGTTACCGCGATTACAGCGGCGTGACGCTTGTGGTTAGCTACGACTAGCACGTAATCATCTAGCTAAACTCATAACGGCGTCCTAGGGCGCCGTTTTTTGTGCAACCATAGTAAGCGAAGGCGGATGGATGTCATGCCGCCAAGGCTAACCGTTCATGGCTGTAGAATAAGGAATGTATTACACTAAACTTTGGATTCAGCGAGAAATGATGATGAAAGAGAGATTGAGCTACGGGACTGATGACGCATCGTTTAAAGCTGCCGGTGAGCTAGCGGGACTAACTAAGCTAAGTCAATCCTTCTACGGCTATATGGATACCCTCGCCAGCGCACGAACTATCCGAGCGATGCACCCTGATGACCTAAGTGAATCGGTGAAGAAACTTGCCTACTTCCTATCGGGGTGGTTAGGTGGGCCTAAGCACTACCCGGCGAACTATGGTCCCATTAGGATACCCGCTGCACATCAACATCTTGCTATCGGCCATGAAGAGTCGGACGCTTGGATTGAGTGTATGCAACATGCAGTGAATGATCAGCGATACGACGCCGACTTTAAAGAGTATCTCGTTACCCAATTAAGAGTGCCCGCCGAAAGAATTCGTCAGGCATGTCAAAGCACTTAACCTTGGTTCTTAGTCTTAGAGTACAAACTCCCAATACACTGGGTACAGCCTGTCCTGTCACCGCGAGGTTGGCCGTTACAACTTATATACTTCAACACATCGGCATCCGCTCTACCCGCTTTAACGCGTAAATCACGACGCGCTTCATAGTCACTCTGGTTGATGAGCGTTTCGATAGACATGCTCGCGACTTCGTCACGATCGGTCTCGCAAGCCAACGAAGTGATGGTTTTCATAAAACGTAAATTTGGATCAACCGACTGCTCTTCGTACACAAGCTCCACACCGGCCTGTTCCTTGAAATCTGGATCTATTGAAATAATAGGCCCCTTCCCATCGCTGTAATACGATGCTTTACAGCCACTCATAGTAATCAAAGCCACACTTAGAACGATAACTAAACGTTTCATGTTTAACACTTCCCTGGTTAATAATGTTGTAACCGCTTCGCGATCAAAGTGATCGCTCGATAGCATCAAAACTTCGTATGCCCTTTTCATCAATCAGCACGGTCTCGTTAGGAGCAAGATAACCTCTGGCCGAATAGAATAGCACTAGCGAATGACTATACTTTTTTGAGCCGACTTGAACGGTTAATAACATGCTTCGAGTTGAGGAAGCCGACGTCAACCTAACACTTCGGGTCTCTTCGATAGCCTCAAGACTAAATTCACCCTGCTCGTCGGTGTAGCCGTACTGCAAAGCATCCTCTCCTCTTAAGGTAATTCTTGCCCCCGAAATAGGGTTACCCACCTCGTCAATCACTCGACCATGAACTACTGGGCTTTGTGTATAGGTCACCATGGTGGGCATGCACCCACTGAGCATCACCAGCGCACAAATTGTCAGAATGAATGAGAAAGTGTTGAGATGGTTCAACGGTTTTTTATTGTCTTCGGGGCATTCGCAGAAAGTATACTGTTCGCTAAGTTTCATCAATTATTGCATCCCTTCGTCCACTATTATCCTTTCTAATGTGTCACTCTCCCGATTATGCCAGCCTTACAATTCCCGAAGTTCCCTGCCAATCACCTACCATCCAAATCTGTTCAAACGGGGTAGCCGTCGGCACTTCAATAACGTCCTTCGCTGCTTTGATATCAGCGGCATCCCAAGCGGGATTTGCGTTGCGGATCACTAGCCATACGCGTTCTGAGTCGTAGTGCTTTTGGGCCTTACCGGTTAGAATTCGGTTAAGGGCGGTTACCAACTTTTGTTCGGTTTCATCCAATAAATCGATAACGACTAACTCGGCCCGAGTGGCAGCCGTCAACTCCCTGCCCAATATTTCCATGGCTTGTGCTTCAGATCCGTATAAGTGTGCTATTTCGAGATCTAGCTTCTCCTTACCAAGATAACAACTTACATCCGGGCGCCTAGGTTCGTTGTGCCATATATGTCGGACCTCGATACCAAACCTAAGTTCGTAGGCACGCATAAACAACTTGGCTGCGTCGTGCTCTAAAGCCAGTTTTTCAACCTTCGATGGGCGCATTGATGACTCCCCAAGACTCATTAGCAAATAATAGCCTACTCAATCAGATTCGAAAAGCAGTGCCAGTCTCACTTAGCGTACAACCTCTAGGATTGTCGACAATAAAGACCAAAGATGTTGTAAAAATACGAATTTGACTATATATTGTCGACAATTAAACAAAGAAGATAGTTTCATGACTTTCGAAGCAATCACTAACGCCGATAAAACATTCGTGCAGATTCGCAGTGACATCATCGCGGGTAGGATTGAATCTGGGGCGAAGCTAAGTGAACCCGAGTTGTCGACAAAGTACGGCGTCAGTAGAGCTGTTATTCGTGAAGCGATTAACCGGTTAGCTGCGTGTCATATTGTTGAACGCAAAGCTAATGTCGGAGCCCGAGTGGTGGCGCTGAGTCCCGAAGGTCTGATCCAGCTCTATCAAGTTCGTGAAGCCTTAGAGGGCATGGCAGCTAGATTAGCCGCGGAGAATATGAGCGCTGACGAAGTGGCCCAACTGCAGGATTTGTTGGTGAGCCATAAGTCATCGATTATTGGGAGCGAGTCCTACTATCAGGAAGCTGGCGACGTTGATTTTCACTACCGAATCATCATGGGTTCCAAAAACGAGCAACTCATCAACGTGCTGTTTAACGGACTCTATCATTTGGTCCGTATGTACAGAGTTCAGCTTGGTATGGCTGGACCCAGAGTCACTAAGGCCTTTGATGAGCACCTGCATATCGCTACGGCAATCGCCAACCGTGACGGTGAGCTAGCTGAACTATTAATGCGCCGACATATTCATTATTCAAAGAACACCATTGAATCACTATTAAACAACGAACTAAAAGGCTGAGCATACTGCTGCTCCGTCGAACTTATGTTCCCCTTTATAAGAGGTTGCTATGACTCCAGGAAAGAAATTTCGCAATGCCCTTGCTGCGAATAATCCGCTCCAAATTGTGGGCACCATCAATGCCTACAGTGCAATGATGGCTCAGCAGATTGGTCATCAAGCCATCTACCTATCTGGCGGAGGTGTCGCGAACGCCTCCTATGGACTACCTGACCTCGGCATGACTTCACTCAACGATGTCATCGTTGATGTACAGCGTATAACCGCAGCCTGTCAGCTACCGCTGATGGTTGATATCGATACCGGATGGGGTGGCGCATTTAATATTGCGAAGACTATTCGCGATATGGAAAAAGCGGGTGCCGCGGCAGTTCACATGGAAGACCAGGTTGCTCAGAAGCGCTGTGGGCACCGTCCGAATAAGGAAATTGTAAGCACTGAAGAAATGGTCGATCGTCTTAAGGCGGCGGTAGACGCCCGTACCGACCCTGAGTTTTTCATCATGGCGCGGACCGACTCGTTCGCCCAAGAAGGACTGGACGCTGCTATCGAACGAGCCAAAGCGTACGTAG
Organism: uncultured Umboniibacter sp.; assembly: GCF_947497555.1. Taxonomy (NCBI): domain Bacteria; kingdom Pseudomonadati; phylum Pseudomonadota; class Gammaproteobacteria; order Cellvibrionales; family Cellvibrionaceae; genus Umboniibacter; species uncultured Umboniibacter sp. The sequence continues at coordinate 147,978 of NZ_CANMGY010000007.1, read as the reverse complement.
CTGCTGGTGCCGACGGCATCTTTGCCGAGGCAGTTAAAACTGAGGAGCACTATCGTGCATTTGCTGAGGCGCTTGATGTCCCTATCCTTGCAAATATCACCGAATTTGGCCAAACCGAGCTTTGGAATACCGAACAGCTTGGAGAATGGGGAGCCGCAATGGTGCTCTACCCGTTGAGCGCCTTCCGAGCCATGAATAAAGCTGCCGAGAATGTCTACCGACAGATTCTGGCAGACGGTGACCAAAAGGCCGTAGTGGATACTATGCAAACGCGCATGGAGCTCTACGACTACCTGGGCTATCACGATTACGAAACCAAACTCGATCAACTTTTCGCCGAAGGCAAGAATAAATAATAGGAGCTCATCATGGTGGACAAAAAATTAGGCGGCGCAGGCCTTCGCGGTCAAAGTGCTGGGGAAACGTCACTCTGTACGGTTGGGAAGTCAGGTTCAGGGCTCACCTATCGAGGTTATGACGTCTCAGATCTGGCGGAGAATGCCAGCTTTGAGGAGGTTGCCTACCTACTTTTCTATGGCGAGCTTCCGAATCAAGAGCAGCTGGACGAATATCGGACGCTACTCAAGACAATGCAAGATCTACCTGCCGAATTAAAAAGTGTCTTAAAGTTGGTTCCGGCTAGCGCCCACCCAATGGATGTTATGCGCACGGGTGCGTCGTTTTTAGGTAATGTAGAACCCGAAACAAGCTTTGATGATCAGTTTACCGCAGCGAATCGTCTGCTAGCGGCCTTCCCTGCGATTATGTGCTATTGGTACCGCTATAGTCATGATGGCGTAGAGATTGACTGCACCTCAGATGAAAACGGTTTAGGCGGTCACTTCCTTGCCTTGCTCACTGGTAAAACGCCATCGGATCTTCATCGCCGCGTAATGGATGTTTCGCTTATTCTCTATGCAGAGCATGAGTTTAATGCCTCGACATTCACCGCCCGAGTTTGTGCCTCAACACTCTCCGATATGTACTCCTGTATTACCGGAGCAATTGGTTCCCTGCGTGGCCCACTTCACGGTGGAGCGAACGAAGCAGCGATGGAAATGATTCAAGGATTTAGCTCTCCCGAGGATGCAAAGACTCAGATGGCTGGCATGCTAGCGCGCAAAGAAAAGATTATGGGCTTCGGACACGCGGTATATCGTACTTCGGACCCACGCAACGGTATTATTAAGCAATGGTCTGAAAAGCTTGCTGACGAGTTCGGCGATTCCTCGCTCTACGACATTTCGGTTGCCTGTGAAGAGTACATGTGGGACACCAAGAAACTCTTTTGTAACGCTGACTTCTTCCATGCGTCGGCCTATCATTTTATGGCTATCCCCACGAAGCTGTTTACTCCGATTTTCGTGTGTTCGCGTATCACAGGATGGGCAGCTCATGTAATGGAGCAACGGTCGAATAATCGCATTATTCGCCCCAGTGCCGACTATGTTGGTCCTGAGCCGCGCACCGTCGCGCCGATCGCCACTCGCTAACTATTTGCGTTGAACGGGAAGCGCCCGCTTTGCGTTCAACACTTACATGGATTGATTGCCTATGAATACCAATTATCGCAAAACGCTAGCCGGCAGCAACGTTGACTATTTCGATGTTCGTGCCGCCGTAGATGAGATAAAGCCAGGAGCCTACGATACCCTCCCCTATACCTCGCGCGTGCTCGCTGAGAACTTAGTGCGTCGATGTGCGCCGGAGACACTCACCGCAAGCCTTGAACAGCTGATCTACCGAAAACGTGACCTAGACTTTCCCTGGTACCCTGCTCGCGTGGTTTGCCATGACATACTCGGGCAAACCGCATTAGTTGATTTAGCCGGTTTGCGTGACGCTATTGCCGCTGAAGGTGGTGATCCAGCAAAGGTGAACCCAGTGGTCCCTACTCAGCTGGTGGTCGATCATTCCCTAGCAGTAGAGTTTGGCGGCGATGATCCAGACGCCTTTGCCAAGAACCGAGCCATTGAGGATCGTCGCAACGAAGACCGTTTTCATTTCATCAATTGGACTAAGACAGCATTCGAGAATATCGACGTGATCCCTCAGGGTAACGGCATCCTTCACCAGATTAACCTTGAACGTATGTCGCCAGTCATCCAAAACCGAGATGGGGTCGCTTTTCCGGACACGCTGGTGGGTACCGACAGCCATACGCCAATGGTTGATGCGCTAGGCGTCATCGCGATTGGCGTAGGTGGTTTAGAAGCCGAAAGTGTCATGCTTGGCCGAGCCTCCTACATGCGCCTTCCGGAGATTGTGGGTGTCGAGTTAGTAGGACAGCGTGCTCCAGGAATCACCGCAACCGATATTGTATTGGCCTTGACCGAGTTCCTGCGCGAATCAAAGGTCGTCTCTACCTACCTTGAATTTTATGGCGATGCCGTCGACCAATTAAATCTTGGCGACCGAGCCACTATCTCAAATATGACGCCAGAATTTGGCGCTACGGCGGCAATGTTCTCCATTGACGACAAAACCATCGACTATCTCAAACTCACTGGGCGCGAGGATGATCAAGTTGAGCTGGTTGAGCGCTACGCAAAAGCTGCGGGCTTATGGCGCAGTCAGCTAGAGAACGCTGAGTATGAGCGAGTACTTCAATTTGACCTTTCGAGTGTAGTACGAAACCTTGCTGGCCCTTCAAATCCGCATAAACGCCTGCCAACCTCCGCGCTAGGCGAGCGTGGCATACTTGGCGATTACCGCTCCAACTATGGCGAGATGCCGGATGGCGCTGTCATTATTGCCGCTATTACTAGCTGCACCAACACCAGCAACCCTCGAAATATGATCGCGGCGGGCCTGATTGCCCGAAATGCCAATCGCGCGGGGTTAACGCGCAAACCTTGGGTTAAGAGCTCTCTAGCACCGGGTTCAAAGGCCGTTCAGCTCTATCTTCAAGAAGCCGGCTTAATGGGTGACTTAGAATCGCTAGGATTCGGTGTTGTTGCCTTTGCCTGTACTTCCTGTAATGGCATGAGTGGTGCGCTTCGTCCCGAGATTGCGAACGAAATCAAAGATCGCGACCTCTACACTACGGCGGTGCTGTCTGGTAACCGTAACTTCGATGGTCGAATTCACCCCCACGCTGATCAAGCGTTCTTAGCGTCACCGCCATTGGTGGTTGCCTATGCCATTGCGGGCTCTATTCGCTTTGATATCGAATCCGATCCACTGGGTTTCGATGATGCTGGTAACGCAATAACGTTAAAGGATATCTGGCCTAGCGATGAGGAAATCGATGCGGTGGTCGCTCAGAGTGTTAAACCTCAGCAGTTCCGCGATGTCTACATACCCATGTTCAATCTGGACACTAACGAGGAGCGAGCCCCTAGTCCACTTTATGATTGGCGCGAAATGAGCACCTATATTCGCCGACCTCCCTACTGGGAAGGCGCGTTTGCAAATGCCTGTGCTCTGAAGAACATGCGCCCGCTAGCAGTGCTTGGCGATAACATCACTACTGATCACCTATCACCTTCAAACGCCATTATGGCAGCCAGTGCCGCCGGCGAGTACCTAGCTAAAATGGGGCTTCCTGAAGAGGACTTCAACTCCTATGCAACGCACCGAGGCGATCACCTTACTGCCCAACGGGCAACCTTCGCTAATCCAAAGTTGCTAAATGAGATGGTTATAGAGGACGGAACAATTGTTCAAGGCTCGCTCGCTCGCGTTGAGCCTGAGGGTAAAGTCACTCGCATGTGGGAAGCGATTGAAACCTATATGGAACGTCAGCAACCATTGATCATCATTGCTGGTGCCGACTATGGTCAGGGTTCATCTCGCGACTGGGCCGCTAAGGGCGTTCGTCTGGCAGGCGTTGAAGCAATTGTCGCTGAAGGCTTCGAGCGTATTCATCGAACTAATCTTATTGGTATGGGCGTACTGCCGCTTGAATTTAGCGCCGGTGATACCCGACACACCTATGGTATTGATGGTACCGAGTGCTTCGATGTTGAAGGCGAACTCGCGCCGGGTGCAGCGCTTAAGCTTATTATCACGCGTAGTGACGGTAGCCGTATAGCGGTCCCGGTAAATTGCCGTTTGGATACGGCTGAGGAAGTTTCTATTTATCAAGCCGGCGGTGTACTGCAGCGCTTTGCCAAAGACTTTTTAGCCGGCAGCGCTAACTAGGAGACTGAATTGACTTACTTACCCCAACAACGCGTTGCCGCAACCTACATGCGAGGCGGCACGAGCAAAGGAGTATTCTTCAAGCGGTGTGATTTGCCGCTTGAAGCGCAGCAACCCGGTCCCGAAAGAGATGCGCTACTTCTCCGTGCTATCGGGAGTCCAGATCCCTATGGCAAACAAACCGACGGTATGGGCGGTGCTACGTCGAGCACCAGTAAGACCGTTATCGTTGATGTGAGCCAGCAGCCCGATCACGACGTAGATTATCTCTTTGGTCAAGTGGCCATTGATCGGGCCTTTGTGGACTGGAGTGGTAACTGCGGTAATCTCAGTGCTGCAGTGGGCGCCTTCGCCATCGCTCAGGGTCTTGTCTCGCCTGAGCGCGTGCCTCAAAACGGTGTTGCAGAAGTTCGAATTTGGCAGAAGAATATTAGTAAGACCATTATTACCAAGGTTCACATCCATAATGGTGAGGTAAAGGAACTCGGGGAATTTGAGCTGGACGGCGTGACCTTCCCTGCCGAGGAAATCGAAGTTGCTTTCTTAGATCCCGTCGATGGTGGCGGCCAGATATTTCCTACTGGCAATGCGGTAGATCAGCTAACTGTCCCAGGACATGATTCGTTGAGCGTAACCATGATCAATGCCGGAATTCCCACGGTCTTCTTTAACGCTTCTGATTTGGGTTTTAGCGGTACCGAATTACAGGACGATATCAATAACGACGTGGCACTACTCGAAAAGCTGGAATTGTTTCGCGCTCACGCAGCAATGCGTATGGGGCTCATTAAAACTTTAGATGAAGCTAAGCAGCGTCAACACACACCTAAAATAGCCTGGGTAGCGTCACCAGAAGCCTATACAGCTTCGAGTGGTAAGCGAGTTAACGCTGACGCGATTGATGTCTTAATTCGCGCCATGTCCATGGGTAAATTACACCACGCTATGATGGGCACTGCGGCGGTAGCGATTGCTGCAGCAGCTGCCATTGAAGGCACTTTGGTTAATATCGCAGCGGGAGGAATAGCGCGAGAAGCTATCTGCTTTGGGCATCCATCCGGTACGCTGACCGTAGGTGCGCGCGCTGAGTTATGTGATGGGGCATGGCATATCGAACGAGCGGTCATGGGTCGCAGTGCACGAGTACTAATGGAAGGTTATATTCGCATTCCGAAGGTCTGGTAGAATGCTCGATGAGTACCTAGGTAGGCTCTACTTGCGTTTGCCTGCCTAGGCTTTGCTTGCTAGACAAGCCATGAGCTTAGGCTCTGCCATCTGCCCACCCAATCTCGCCAACTAACAACTTGGTTGTGGTCGTTTAGAACAGCCAAACTACGAAGTACAGCAATATAAGATTTAATAATACTGCGCAATAGTAAGCTAGCTGAAAAGACCACTTTGAGGTTTTGTGACGCAATTGCACCTTAGCAAGAGATGCTCCAATCCAGCCCCCTGCCGCTGCTACTAGCAGTAAAAAATGTTCGGGAATACGTTGCTCACTTTGCTCAGCTAAACGTTTATCTATGTAGAAAACGACATAACCAATTAAGGCCATCACTAAGATATACGCGATAACCATTGGTGAAATCAAATTAATCAAATGCGCTGCTAGAAGCACCCCTAAGAAAGCTGTACTAATTATTAGTAGAAGCCATTTGTTCATCGCTTACCCCTCTTCCCTATCTATCGTTAGTATTCCTGAAGCTCGAAGACGTTGACGCTTAGATAGTTTAGTTGATGTACCAGCAATCCCTGTAACTTTTTACTTAGTCTTGCTAATTTAGCCCGATTTGCTAAAGTGCCCGCATCAAAAACAAGGGTGATATTATGAAACTGATTACAACTTTAGCGGCGTCTACCGTAGCTTCAATCGCACTTTCTTCGACTGCGAAGGCCGATATGATTCTCTGGAGTGACATGAGTGTCACTGGGCTAACAGGCAGCGGTTATGAAGTTGACGCTGAACGTCAGCATACCGGAACTTTTGAATATGTAGCCGGCACCACGTGGGGTGATGTGTTCGTATTCTACGATGCGACGTCCTATGATTCTGACACTCAGGACAACATCGGTTTCTACGGTGAAATTTCTTCGCGTATTAGTATGAATAAAGCATTTGGCGCCGAACTTGGTGGCGACGTGCTTGCAGATGTGTTGCTCGCATTTACCCTAGAGAACGGCCGTGGTGATGTTGAAACATTCCTCTCGGGTGTTGGTTTTGACTGGAATGTACCGGGCTTCAACTTCGTTCAAACTAACGTTTACTACCGTTCTGGTATCAATACCGATTCAGATGGTTTCCAGTTAACGCCTGTTTGGAATATGGACTTTAAGGTTGGTAACTCCAAAATTGTCTTTGATGGCTTTGCTGATTGGGTTTTCAACACGAGTGATGATCAGTATGCAACCAATCTACACATCAACCCACAGTTAAAGTATGACCTGGGTATGGCGCTTAATGGTGAGAGCGGTGCGAACAAGCTTTACGTTGGTGTTGAGTTAGACTACTGGAAAAATAAGTACGGTATTGAAGATTCTCAGTTCTTCACGACTAACCAAACTGCGGCAAGCCTATTGGTTAAGTACCACTTCTAACCCCCTTTGTGGAGAAGTGAAAAGAGAATGGGAAGCTGTTAGTGCTTCCCATTTTTTTTGCGAAGCTTAAAGCCACTACCTGCTTTCAAAGCAAACGTTTGCAAAACTCACGCTACTACCGGCGGCTCATTGCTTTTTAAGTACGCTCGCCATAACTAGCCACTAATTACTGCTTAAGCTGCAGCTCCCAGTCCTGAAGTGCTTCAATTCGAAACAGGGTTCCACGTGCTTTAAATATCACACCCTGCTCCACTAGCGCTTGAACCTGAGCAATTCCTAGGAAGCGACCAGCCTCTAGACGTTCACCGTTAATAAAAGCGAAGCCTTCGCCCGATTCGGGATTGTAAACGTGGGCACTGTAATTTATTTCTTCCAGTTCTAGCATCAAGTCTAGCGGCAAGTCAGCGATAGATGTAGCCTCCTGCCAAAGCGCCTCAGCAGCCCTAGTAGTCTCAGCAGACATATTCACTGCATCAACGTCCTCAGCTTGCCCCACCTCTGCGTAAAGCGCCTCGGTTTCTGAGCTAACAGGCGTTACAGGTAGAGATTCTCCGTCCTGTGAAGGCTGCGGACTCTCTTCAGGCCATATTGCCGAATCACTTATCGGTTGATTACCACTAACAGGTGCCGGCGCGACCCCGCCAGCTAGATTATCCTCAGAGAGGTTCAAGCTTATATACACAGCGACACCAACGATAACACTGACACTCGCTAACACTATACTACTCAAAAGCCACGCGGATCGGCCCGTCGAGCCTCTAGTATCACTTAAGGCTTCTGAGGCATAATCTGATAACTCAACATTTCGCTCAGGACTTTCTCCCTGCGCCTTCTCAATAGCTTTGAGTAAAGAAGACATATTATTCTCCTAAAGCCCGTTGGAGATAGAAGAAACTCAAGGCATCCATATCGCCCGTTTCCTCTAATTCATGCTGTTGTTGAAAGAACCTAATACGCTGGCTAAGTGCGGAGTTGAATTCACCGTCACTCAACCCACTATCTTGCTGATCGAGTTCGGCGAACATCGTGGCTAACTGTCTAATGTCGTTCGACGAACTAACGTTAGAGATCGGCAGAGGCCCTACCTCTAACGGCTCCCAAATTAATATATATTTACCACTTAGCTTGGCGACTAAGGAAACTCTATCCACAGTTTTACTACCGCTACTTGTGTGTAATTCACGCTGGGTGTCGTTTCCATTACCTAGCACAAAATAGCCACCATCGGTCGTTTCGGCGGCAATAGGTACTTGGAAGAAGGCTAACTTCGTCGGCGGAAGAAATCCCTCGTCACAGCGTTGCGGCAAGACGATGAAGCCACAGCGGTTTTCACCTCGATAAACACCCATTGAGCTCTGCAGGAGCCGAACAGCTTCGTTCTTCGGGACACTATCACTTGTCGTTAACTGCAATCCCAGCCAGCCCACTGCTATTGCAAGTACAACGAAGGTAAGCGAGACCATTAAGCCAACACGCGATGAGGTCGATTTTTCTGCAGAGACCGTCCAGTCAGCAACTTCGGCCGCCGCATCGAGGAGGTTCGATTTTTTAACACTACGTTGGTGTTCACCGTAGGTAATGAGTAATGAACGCTCTAACAGGCTGTTAATCGCTCTTGGAACACCCCCGCTTAAACGGTGGATATGAGCAATAAGTCGACCGGGAATCAGATCACCCGGGTTCGCGACACCCACCGTCTGTAAGCGGCAATATACATACTCCTTGCACTGTTTTTTATCTAACGCGCGGAGGTGAGGTCGATAGGTTATTCGTTGTGCAAGCTGGCGAAGTTTCGGCTGTTGTATCAACTGACGGAGCTCAGGTTGGCCCACAAAAATGATGAGTAATAGTTTTTGCGAGTCCGTTTCAATATTAGTCAGGAGGCGAAGTTGTTCTAAGGCGTTAAAACTCAAATGTTGAGCTTCATCAATAATTAACACCGTCTTCTTGTCCTGGCTAAAGTTTTCGATGAGTTGGTCACGAAGCGCATTAAAGCAGCGGCTCTTTAATGATGAACCGTCGCTGTCTGGAACCTTCACCGCGAACTCACGGCAAATTTCGACCATCAACTCTTCATCATTGAGGAGAGGGTTAAGGATGATTCCATATTCAACGGCATGATTTGCATCGCTAACCAAGCGCCTAATGATGGTAGTCTTGCCGGTGCCGACCTCACCACTAAACAGCACTAGGCCACTGCCGCTGGCAATACTCAGCTCAAGATTCGCCAACGCATCGCGGTGAAAGTGGCTCCAGTAGAGTAATGATGGGTCGGGTGCTATAGAAAACGGCGTCTTCGAAAATCCGAAGTACTGGCAGATAACATCTTGCATTAGCCGTTGCTCGTTCATGACTAGATTGCCCCCGATAGGCTTAACGCGTAGATACCTGGGCCGGTTCTACGACCAATTAGCGCGAGACCATCATGGATACGTTCATCATTAACCTGCTGAGCGCCGACAATTAAATTACAACGATAGCGGTTACCCCTAAGCTCACATTCACCGTCAATTTCGTACAGTGATTCGACACTTGTAGGAGCAATAACAAGCGCTCCATCGTTAGCGCTTAGTTCGCCAGCGAAATCACCTAAATCAAGGGAGAACTCTCCGGCGTTGACAGTAAGGTCTGTGATTAGAACTCTGCCGACTAGTGCTTCAATCCGCATATCTAAGTCCCATACCGCAGACTCTACTAATAGCGTAGTATCGAAAGAGTAATTGGGCTGTGAAACACGGTAATCACCCTGCAATTGATGAACGCCAAGCTGTTCTCCGGCTTGATAGACCTGAGCAGTCGCGAATCCAGCGGAATCTTCCACTCGGAGACTGACGTGAGGGCCAATTCCCGAGCCCAGACCGCTAGATATACTCCATGTTAACGAATCAATAGCCAGCCCGTAGCCAGAACTCGAAACCAATCCGTTGCTAGCCGCTCCCGACCATAAAGACCCATCGACACGCTGGAAGGTACAATCTACTCGAGCGAATTGACAGCCAGCTAAAACTAAGCTGGCCGGTGTTTGCAGGATGATGAACGCAGCGGTAAGAAAAATAATCCCCGAGCTTAGCAGCGTAAGTTTTAGTTTTGTCATTGGGTACTCAGCTGCATGCTAATCGCCAACTGCCCCTCTTGATCCACGGTAAGTGACATCGCTGTAACGTCTAAACTATGCACCTTTAACTTGCTAAGCCAAGCACCAAAATCCTCCTCGGTTATATTGCTAATCGTCAGCTGAAGACCGCTGGAATTCGGTCGAATAGAGTCATACTCAACGTCTGCATCTCGGCCGATTCGATTTACCAAAGTCGCTAGATTTCCGCTAACCCTAGCGCCACCCACATTGCCTTTGATGACGGGTAGTAGCTGCTGCATCTGCGTTAACTGCGAACGGAGTTGTTGAATTTGGCGTTCTGTATTGGCATTAGTCTTAAGCAACGAATTCACACCGCTAATTACTATCCAAGCAGCGATTGCGATGGACATTATGGCCAAGGCTCTGCGGTCACGCGTACTAATCGAATTCCAGTATTGCTGTAAATTTCTCATGTTTATTGCTCCACCTGAATACGGGCTGAAGTCACCCCATTTCGTGACTGTGAAGATTGAATCTGCACTTGCAAACCGCGGGACTGCAAAGCAGTACTAAAGCGATCGAGCGCCGCAAAATCGTCCGCTTCCAAGACGATATTAAGCGCTCGGGAACCCGCTCGAAGGTCAACACGTTGGAAACGAATATCACTATGATTCGCCAGGATGTCAGAAAGCTGCGCCAACGAAATATACACATCGTTGACGGATAGGGATGAAGATTGCGACGCTAACGCTTGAAGTTGGCTATAGGCATTCACAATACGCCCTTGAGGCACTACCTCTCGGAAGAGCGCAACCTGCGCATTCTGAAGCGCAGTCTTCTCCTCGCTAAGTTTCCACGCACTCATACCAAACAGGAGAATTTCTGCGCTGACTAATACCGCCGCCAAGATCGCAATTCGCTTGTACCTGTGCCAATATTTTTTAAGATTGATTGCCGGCCCGTAACCGCGTACCGCAAGATTGGTGCGTAATCGAGATAACAATAACCAATAACTGGTTTCGCTAACGTCAACGATCTCGGCAAAATCCTCATGCATATACTCAGTCTTGATTAGGGTGCTTGCGGCAGGTAAGGCGCTCGCTGCGACCAGCGCTTGATAGCTAGAGGCTTCGAGTGAGACAGTGACGCCATTTCGTCTCAATAACAGCTCGATACCAGCAATCATTACGCCGTCCTGAACCGCTAATTCAGACTCACTATATAGGGCTACAACCGATGCATTCTTAGAACTCAACTCATCGATCCAGCTATTAAGGTAATTAAACTTAACGCCGAAAAGTTGCTGTCGATCGTCTTCCTTTTCGCCTAATACGAGATGCAACTCACTAAGGTTGGTCGCTAACTGATCTTCGGCAAGATAGCCAATGCCATGGATATCGAGCTTGACGCCCTGAGGGAGCGTCACCCAGCATTCGACAGTTTGTGCACTCGGCACCAACAAACGCAGCTCAACTTGCTGCCCTTCCCATTCCACCGGCCAATCATCGCGATGACAGTGCCCACTGAGCCCTAACGCGCCATCGTGCCAGTAAAAGAAATCTCCATGTGGACGGAGCCATTTCTCCGTTCCTACTAATGTCATCACAACACTCCGTAGCTGCGTTGAATTACGTTAAGTTCAGACTCGCGCCGTTCTAGCAACGCGGTATATAAATAGGTTCTGGCACCAAACTGCATATCTGTTTCCAATTGGATATATTGGCTGCCAACTACCAAGCCTTCGGTACTGATAGTTTGCTCGCCCACCTTAATGGCTTCGCTAGTCGGCGACGCCACAAACTCGTTAACATCGTTAAACGGGATGGACGTTCGCTCCAACACCCAACCCTCTGCCAGAGACGCATCAAGCGGTGATAGCTGATCCGCAGTATTTAACGTCCGTAGTATTCTCGAACTGGTCAAATTCACATTCAATATTGGCTCAGCTGACGGTAGTGCCACCAACCAAGGGCGCAAACGCTGATAAAGTTCCGGGGTCACATGCCTCACCAGCTGGAGCTCACTGACACTCTCGAAGAACTGATTTGCAGTTCGATACGGTAACGGCGTCAAAGTCGTGTAATAGTTATTTTCTGCGCCATCTAACCCCGAAGTAAACGAATCTGGATCAAGCCAATCCTTTACCGCTACACAGATTGCCTCAGCTTCCGCCTGACTTAATGGCAGATCATCAAAGGTCTGTAACAATCGGATGAATCTTCGTTGAGCCACGGTATAGCTCTGTTGCTCACCAATATCACCACCCAGGGAGTTAATATTAAATCTCGCCGTCGCGTCATAAAGTGTGGCTTGAAGCGAACCACCATCAAGTAACATTGGCCCTGTTGGTTGTAGCCAAATATCCTCGGCGGAATCAACTTCGGTGTCATCATCATACGCTATCAACATCTCAGCCAGTGGCACAGTAGAATCTAACAATATTCGTGCCTGTTGCCGACTCAAACTGGTTTCGACACTACTCATAGTCCGAAAGAAGTCACTCTGAATTCGGCTTGCAATGACGGTTACCAAAACCACCACAACCAGAGCCGAAATGAGCGCTGCTCCGCGTTGAAACTTTCTAGTTGAGGTTAACAAGTAACTTAACCTCCCCGAGTGCAGCGGTCAAAATGGTGACTTCAATAGCTTCCGGGCGATCAATGTTTAGGCGCCCTGCTACGTTACTATCCCAGGCGTCGTAGGGAACAATTCGACCATTCTGATTGACTAAAAAGTTGAACTCAATCTCTTCAATACCCGTTAATAATTCTCGCTCGGTACTCGGCTCAGCTAATACACGGTCAAGTTGATACCAACTATCCCGCCATAGTGTGCCGTCTGCAATACGATAACGAACGCGCTCTAAACTCGTCGCCAGCTGTCGTGGAGATCGATAGCGACCACCGCGGCTCAGCTCTAAGAGCACTTCTCGGTCAATACCGCCCTCAATCGCCGCTCGTTGCTCGCCGTAGTTATCAGTAATCCCCCGTGCACGAAACTCGCTAATATCATCCTCTAGCGCGCTCATGGTCAGCTGATAGGCAACTAGTTGGTCTGCCGCCTCACCAACGCTTTCACTGCTATTCGCTGCAGCGACGAGGCTCTGGTAGCCGATCATTGCCATGAGTGAAGTGATCACCAAAGCCACTAACACCTCTACCAGTGTTAATCCATGCTGGTTAAAGGGAATTAACCCTCTAGAGCTACTCGCCATAGCGCTGAACCTCTAATAGCGGAGTAGATTCTTCGCCACGATAGACACTCAGAGTTAGTCGATCAAAACCATCGAGTTCAGTCGATTCACGGACAACTTCCCAACGCCACTCCTGACGCATCATCTCTAATTGACCTTCGTCGCTAGACCACTGGCGCTCGGTCTCGCCCCGTAATCGTTGATTCGCAATAATATAGTTGGCCACCCACTGCGCTTGAACTTTCGCGCGCGCAGCGACTACACCATCTACCTGAACACTAATCAGTCTTAACAACGCAGGTACGGCGACCGCCAAAACTAATAGCGCGACTAATACCTCTATGAGCGAGAAACCCGAGCTATTCCGCTTCATCGTACCAAGCCAAGGTTTGTCCGGTCTCGGAACTTATTTGGTAATCCTGCGAGCCCGACACCGTTACCATAAACGGCGTAAACTCGCCCGATGGCTGTACTATGACATCCGCGACTATACTAGCTAAGCGTTCCTCACTGGCAAGCTGAATTCCGATACCAGCAACCTCAAGTAACACACTGTTTTTACTGCCAAATGACTGAGTTCGTAACTGAGCACACTCACTCACCGACCACTGCTGCATCCGCTGATTTAACGCTAGGGCTTCAACTATTACGTTATCTTCCTTCTCTAACCATCGAAGTCCAAGTACCTGCCCGGATAGTCTCGCCTCGTCTGAGCAACTTAATAGCCAGTCGAAAATAGCTTTACGTTGGTCGGCTTCATTGTTGGTATTTGGAATTGCCAATGATGCAGCCGATACCATCACCGCAATGATAACTAAGACGACTAGTACCTCTACGAGGCTAAAGCCCTGTCCACGACGACCAGATCTGAGCATTTGAATACGTTACTCGTCGGTCCAATTACCGATGTCAGCATCAACGTCTTCACCGCCTTGCACGCCATCAGCACCGTAGCTAAAGATGTCGAATTTACGCCCATCCTGTCCAGGGCGAAGGTAGAGGTACTCATTCCCCCAGGGATCAACAGGCGTTTCCTCTAAATAACCTTCCTCGCGCCAATTTGCTGGCTCCGGAGCCATAGTTGGCTTTTCTACCAGTGCCATTAGCCCCTGTTCCGAGGTGGGGTAGTTATAGTTATCTAGGCGATACAGAGCGAGTGCACTCTCAATGGCGGCGAAATCAGCTTTAGCTTTACTCACCCGGGCTTCGTCCGCTCTGCCTAATAAATTGGGTGCCACTACTGACGCTAGGAGTGTCAGGATCACTAACACCACCATGATCTCAATTAAGCTAAAACCTGAGGATTTTGAATACTTCATAACTTCACCATATTATTCATTTCTAACATTGGCATGAGTACTGACATCACAATTGCCAGTACTACGCCTCCCATAATTAAAATCATCGCCGGTTCAATGAGCGTCATTGCTGCGGCTAATTTACCACTTAGTTCCCGCTCTTGATGCGTAGCAGCTCTATCTAACATTGGAGCTAAGTCACCACTGCGCTCGCCACTGCCGACCATATGAACCAACAGTAACGGATATGATTTACTATCGTTAAGCGCCTTGAATAAACTACTCCCCGCAATAACCTGTTCGGTCACTCGCTGGTTGGCGCGCTGCATCTCTAAATTTCCCATCACCTCGCCGGCAATTCTCAGCCCATCCACCAAATTGACACCTGAACCTACAAGAATACTCATAGTGGAGGCGAATCGAGTACCTTCGATACTACGAATGAGTGGGCCGACTACGGGCATATGCAGTAGCTTGGCATGATATACGGGCTTGATAGTCGAACGATTTAACCAGCGCTTAATTGCAATACCTAAGCCTACAAGCACGATTAAGGTAAGTAGCCCGTAGCTCACCAGGTAATCACTCATCGCAATGACAATTTCCGTTAAGGCTGGGAGTGCTTGGTTGGACTTCTGAAACACTGAAACAATTTCTGGTACTACCGACGTCATGAGGAACACCACGATACCGAGCGAAACCACCATCAAGACAATTGGGTAGGCCATTGCAGACTTCAACTTCTGCTGAGTATCCATCCGATTCTCTAAATAATCGGCAAGCTGCTCTAGCACCTGTCCGAGCAACCCCGAAGACTCGCCAGCTCTGATTAGCGCTCGGTACAAGGTATTAAAGCTCTTTGGGGCAACCGCTAAGGCTGCGGCTAAACTATGCCCCTCTAAAAGTTTGGCGCGAATAGACAATACTAAAGACTTAGTTGTCGCCTTCTCTGACTGTGCCGCGACGGTAGCTAAAGCTTCATCTAGCGGCATTCCAGCATCCACTAGTGTCGAAAGTTGACGGGTAAAGAGAGAAAGCTCTGAGCCCTTCATTGGGTTTCGCCAGAAACGCGCCTGACTAGTTCGTTCTTGTGCGGCTTGGCTCTCCACCAATTTCTCGACGAAAATACCCTGCTCACGAAGTTTGATACGAGCGCCTCGGGCCGTATCGGCCTCGATCACACCCTTTACGCGGCTTCCCTGAGGAGACCTGCCAACATAGCGATACGCGCTCACTGCTTCGAATCCTCAACCACACGCGCTACTTCGGCAGGCGTTGACCGTCCTGCGAGGACCAATTCACGACCACGTTGTGAAATAGAAACGGAGTTTAATCGTGCTGCTTTCTGTAGCTCGATATCACCTACGCCATCATGAATGAGCTGTTTCATTGTTTCACTTACTTCAACAAGCTCGTAGATAGCTTGGCGACCACGATAGCCAGTATGACTGCAACGTTGGCATCCTTCGCCCTTCTGCAAGCGAAGCGCTTCATCGGGTGCTATCCCAAGCCATTGTTTATCGGTTTCACTTGCTTGGTACTCGTGTAGACAATCTTGACAGTTTAATCGTACCAGCCGCTGTGCCATCACTGCGATCAGACTGGATGATAATAAAAAGGGCTCAACACCCATATCAGCAAGTCGACTAATAGCGCCAACCGCTGAGTTGGTGTGTAATGTTGAAAGTACTAAATGCCCTGTCAAACTCGCTTGCACGGCGATCTCTGCCGTCTCCACATCGCGAATCTCACCTACCATTACCACGTCCGGATCCTGTCGTAGAATGGCTCGAAGGCCCGCTGCGAAAGTCATCCCTACTTTAGTATTGACTTGAGTTTGGCCGATCCCATGGAGCATGTACTCAACGGGATCTTCAATGGTCATAATATTACGACCTGGCGCATTAATATGGCTTAGCCCAGCATAAAGTGAGGTTGTTTTACCAGATCCCGTTGGGCCGGTTACCAAAATAATTCCATGAGGCTGAGCCAGGAGATGCTTAAAGCGAGCTTCGTCATCGGATGGCATACGCAACTGATCAAGATCTAACTGACTACTTTGCTTATCGAGAATTCGTAATACAACACGCTCACCATATGCCGAAGGTAGCGTCGATACCCGAAGATCAATGGCATGCCCTGCAATTTTGACGGAAATTCGACCATCCTGAGGCACTCGTTTTTCGGCGATATCCAGCTTTGCCATCACCTTCAAACGCGACACCAATAATGGTGCGAGTACGCGTTTTGGAGAGAGTACCTCGGTTAACACACCATCAATACGGAAACGGATCACTAAACGTTGTTCAAAGGTTTCCACATGAATATCGGACGCTTGAGAATTAATGGCTTGCGCCAAGACGGCGTTAATTAAACGGATAACTGGCGCATCATCTTCCGAGGACATCAACTCTTCGGCATCGGGCATTGCATCAACCAAAGCACTGAGATCTTCATCTTCGCCCATCACGCCGGCGACTTCCTCAGCGCTATTCTCACCCGCCTGATAGATCTTGGTTAAACAAGTCTGAAACTCAGCTTTATCAATCCGCTCGACCGAGAACTTCCCGGCGGTCAGACGACTCGCTTCTCGAAGTACTATTTCACTAACCTGACCATGAAAAATCAAGGTAGGTATATCAGCTGTCCAGTCTAATACACACTGATATTGCTCGGCGAAATGATAGGGAAATAACCTTGCCCTAGGCTTGTCGACCAATACACCCTCTTCGGACATGGCTACTGCCCCTCTTGCTCATATTCAGGAAGAACGGGTTGAGCCATATCATCTAGAAACGTTGGATCTGCATTCGGCATTTCGTGCTGACGCTCACGAATATACTCGTATTTTCCTTCGGTAGTTTGCTGAAGCTGGCTACTATTTTCAATAACGGTAGCGCGGATAAACACGAGCAGATTGGTCTTAACTAGGCGATTACCGTTAGATCGGAAGAGGCGCCCTAGCAGAGGAATATCGCCAAGGAATGGTACCTTTTGCTCATATTGCTGCAGGTCATCCTGTATTAATCCGCCAAGTACCACGACTCCGCCATTATCGGCAATCACTTGAGTAGTGATATCACGCGTATTGGTAATCAGGTCGGAGGCATCTACGCCCGTATTTCCAGACAGACTTGAAACTTCCTGGAGGATATCCAAGACAATACGGTTATCACCGTTAACTCTAGGCGTGACAGTAAGCTTAATACCTACATCTTCGCGCTCAATGGTTTGGAACGGCGAGTCTGGATTGCTACTACTACCCTGCGAGGTATAAGAACCGGTCACGAACGGGACGTTTTGACCAACATTGATAATTGCTTCACGGTTATCCATGGTTAGAACACTGGGCGTAGAGAGAATATTTGCGCCATTCTCTTCCTGAAGCGCATTGATCAACACATTGAAATTAAAGGTGCCATTAATGCCGGAAAAGCCCAAGGTTTGGCCTTCAATTGCTGATAGCGCCGCGCCTAACGCGGGAATATCAGGCGTACCACTATCTCCGATGGCAGCAGCCGTCACATTGCCAATACTGGCATCACTTCCCGGCGTAGCGGAACTACCGTAGACGCCATTATCGGTATCAGCAAACAGCCACTGAACACCGAGCTCTTTACCCGCTGTATCCTGAAGTTCAACAATAATTGCTTCAACTAAAACCTGTGAACGTTCTACATCAAGGCGTTTAATAATATCTTCAAGTGTGGCTAGCTCGGTGGGTTCGCCAGTTAGAATTAATGCATTGGTTTGCTCGTCGGGTTCAATCTTAATCGCTCTACCGTTAGATTCACCAGCACCGCCCACTACCCCGCGAACCGAGGTAGCGACATCTGCTGCAAGTGCGTACTCCAAGTAAATAACACGACTATTGCTTTCGGCCATCACCGCAGTATCAAGTTGAGCAACGAGTTCACGAACTCGTTGGCGGGCCATGGGGTCCCCGGTAACTAGCAGTCGGTTCGCACGAGCATCCGCAGTGACGTTTGCAATCTTCACCCCGGCATTACTTTCATCTCCCAATAGCGCTGATTGCACTAGATCGGCCATCGTTTGGGCGTTGGCATGAGTCAGGTTAATGACCTCGGAGCTATCTAGGACGCTTCGATCAAAGGCTTCAATAAGATCTCGAATTCGCGCTGCATTGGCAGCCGAATCGGTAATTACAATGGAGTTACTCGGGTCATAGGCTGCGAGGTGAGCCTCCGGGGGCACCATTGGCCGCAGGACGGGTAACAATTGAGTGGCAGACACGTTATTCACTTTGATGACCTGCGTGACTAATCTCGCTGACTGAGCATCGCTGCTTTGACTGTTGGAAAGTGGCACGCTCGACATCCGAGTTTCTGCTTTCGGCAGGACTCGCACTACCCCATTGTTCTCAATGGCCACGAAATTGTGGACTTCGAGAACGGAAAGAAATAGCTCATAGAGATCATCGGCATCTAACGGCTGTTCCGAGACGACCATGACACGTCCATTTACTAACGGATCAACAATAATCGTTTTGCCGGTAACGTCAGCGACAAAGCTGATAACTTCCTTTAGATCAGTATCTCGAAAGTTGACCGTTAATTCTTGCTCTTGAGCAATAGTGAAGTTCGGCGCCAGCAGCAACCCTGCTAAGCAACCTTGAAAATGGCGTTTGAAACGCATGTATCCTCTCCTAGTGGAGCTCTAGTTATTATTGTGCAAGCAAAGAGCTCAGTAATTCTTGTGTAAACGCTACCTGCCGTTGATCACCCTCACGTGAGATGGTCAGTTCTAATCGCTCAGAGGTTTTTAGCGCAGACTCAATGGATGTCATCGATGTCATACCACTTAGTGGTTCTCCATTAATAGCCACCACCATATCGCCAGCTTGGAGCTCAAATAGCTCAAATAAGCGTGTATTCCGTCCCGGAGTTATCACTAAACCTGATAATGTGCGGCCATCGAAGCTTGGCGTTACTTGTACAAATTCATCAAGCTTAGCCATCACTTCGCTTTCATCAATACTACCACTGTCATTTGGCAAGTTAACTAGACTGGGCGAGCTCAGCCTGACATCTATACCGCTGAATTCTTCATCATCGAGGCTAATCTTTTCACGTATCCCATTGTTACTTACGACAACGGTTTTATCATAGATTTCATCAATCAACACCGTTCCCGAGACGGGTAACGTGTCATCAATCTTATAAACTCGTTGAGTACCGTTTATGTTTAGGATTGCCCCGCTAAGCTCGGGATCACTACTGGCAATCACAGCACTCAAAGTAAGCTGTAAATTTGACTCTCTTAGCGCATCCAGATTGGTCATAGCCGAAGATTGAGAAAGTGCTTCATCTATAAGCTTGGCATTACTGGCAGCCTCATCAGCAAAAATGTCAATCTTTGTTCCGCTACTTCGCTGAGAGGGCTCGTCAGGTGTATTCACAATAACAACAGATTGGGTGTTAAATTCACTTGCTGGTGTTATGAACAGCCAAAATACATGAGCTAGGCGCCAACAGAGCCATACTATCGCCGCCACTGTTAACAAAATCATGATGTATCGTTTATTTATAATTTTGGCTGTATTCACCGGATCCCTTTATCAGCAAAGCTTCATCTCGCTGTAACATACACATCAATTGTTACAATTTTGTGAGCTAATAATTGCTGTTTCCGTTTGCGTAATGCTTAGTTCTAACGAGGCTCGTTAATTTTTGTTAGCGGTAGTGCTTTATGTGTTAATGCAACCTGCTGAGCTCAATTATTTTAGTGCTTATAGTGTAATCAATAGAACTTAGATCATTGCCTTTGCAACTTAATTCTAATTTATAGGGCTGCCCCCTTTCATGCAAGTAATTCAATGCTTTTGAGCTAACAAGAACTAAAGGATCCCAAGACTTTCATGTATAGGTAGTAGTACTTGCAGTGACCCGCTAGACCCGCTAGACTAAACCCGAAAAATGAAAAGCATTCAGAGTTTAAATTTACTGCTTTGCTAATAAATATAATAAAACAATGAGAGCCCATATGACCGATAACCAAGGTATCGATACCCCTAAGCGTCCGCGAGGGCCTAATCTGCGAAAACGAGAACGCACTCGAAATAAGCTGATCGAAGCAGCGGAAATGCTACTATTAACGAAGCCTGCTGATGAAATTACCATCCAAGAAATTACGGTTACCGCCGAAGTGGCTCTCGGGACGTTCTATAACTACTTTATTAGTAAGACCTCAATGATGAGTGCCGTTGCCGATAAACTAATTGATGGTGCAGTATCGCGAGTCATTGTGGATATTGATGAAGTGAAAGTGAGCGATGCAAGTGCTCGATTACGCATTGGTTTTGATCTCTTACGTGACAATATCACTAATGATCCAAACTTAGGCTTCTTGATACTTGAAGCCGGCCTACCACTGCACAACTTCATTGCTGGAATTGAAGTCCTAATAGATCGCACCATAGGCGACCTTCACTTAGACACGGCACAATCCAGCCTCGTCAGTGGCGCTGCAGCCAACCTGTTAATCAAACACTACACGGGGCATTTGAAAGCTTCATCTGCTGACATGCTTATCAGCATGGTAGATGCCCTAAGCAATCGTGAAGCGGCATTAGCCTAACTAGCTTGCAGGTCTAGCGTTTCTTACCCAGCGCTAGGCTTATTCAGCTTCGCAGTTCGCGCCTCACGTCTCTCATCTCTCGCTTCACGCCTTCCCGGCCACCGATGAAATTACTCCCCCTTGAGGGTCATCGTAATATGCGGGATGCCATCTTCCAGATATTCATCAGAACTTTGGATGAAGCCCAGCTTCCCATACATGCCCGCAAGGTGCGACTGAGCGCCAATCTTAATGTCATGATTACCAAATAGCTTTCGTACTTCAATAATTGAGCGCTCCATTAACTCATAACTCAAACCGGTCCCTCGAGCTTCCGGGACAATCACTACACGCCCTATCGACAGTGCCGCAGAATAACTAATACCGGCATCAATTAGACGGGTATACGCAACCACTTCATCGTTATCGACACCGTAAAAATGCCACACCTCTGGATCAATCCCATCTATATCCGGAAAAGCACAATCCTGTTCAACGACGAAGACATCCTGACGCAACTTAAGAATTTGATACATATGCTTTGCGCTGAGCTCCGCAAATGACTGGCAATACCACTCCACTGGCCTCTCCTTTCGCTAACTGAGTACCCACCTGGCTATATTGCCTTGGCGAGAAATTAAATTGGCGACTATTTAATTGAAAAACTATCGCCTATGGTTCCCTAGCGCTAGAATAGCGCTATGAATCTACTTTTACTATTCCCAAGCGATCTCCGCGACAACAACGTTGTTCGTATTTCAGATCACCGCCTGCAACACATTCTATTGGTTCACCGAGCGAGCGTGGGCGATTCAATACGAGTCGGGATGGTCGATGGGCTCATTGGTAGCGGCATCATTGAACAATTGAATGAGCAGTCTGCAGAAATTCGTTTTACGCTGGACACTCCCCCGCCACCCAAGAAGCCGCTGCGTATCATTTTGGCTCTGCCACGCCCAAAGATGCTCAAACGGATTCTACAAACGATTACCTCAATGGGGGTTGAAGAACTCTATCTCATCAACAGCTATCGTGTTGAAAAGAGTTTTTGGCAAACTCCAATTCTCTCGGAGCAGGGTCTACTAGAGCAATTGACTCTTGGGCTTGAACAGTCCAGAGATACCCAACTACCAAAAATTGAACTTCGTAAG
Source organism: uncultured Umboniibacter sp. (assembly GCF_947497555.1). NCBI lineage: Bacteria > Pseudomonadati > Pseudomonadota > Gammaproteobacteria > Cellvibrionales > Cellvibrionaceae > Umboniibacter > uncultured Umboniibacter sp. The sequence continues at coordinate 125,943 of NZ_CANMGY010000007.1, read as the reverse complement.
CGCTTTAAACCATTCGTTGAAGATGAGTTACCTGACCTAATTGAGAACAGCTATCCCTTAGTGGCACATCCAGGTGTAGAAGCACCAATACCTCATTCGCTGAACAAACCCTGCACACTAGCTGTTGGCCCAGAAGGCGGCTTTATTCCCTATGAAATAAGCAAATTTAAAGAAGTTGGTTTTAACTGTGGCCATATGGGGCCAAATATTCTACGCGTTGAGACGGCTATCCCAGCGCTCATTGCCTCACTCTATAACTGGTAGCAATTCTTCAGTAGCACTCTAAGACTCACAGCGCCATTACCACTTTCCAGCAAAGCAACTCAAGCACTACCTATTAGCTAGTTATCTGCCAGTCCCAATCGCCACTCGTAGCTGGCGGCTGAGACGCCAAGCCTCAATCTTACAACTTTTAGCTAACTTCCTATTGCCATCCCTGCGGCGTGCCTGTTATGAGGGGTAGTGACGAGATAGTGACGAGAGAGCCTTAAGCGCTTTGCACTAAAAGTCCTGAATCCTTGTCCACGAAGAAAAAAGTTTGCAATCTCCACTTTATACTGTATAAATAAACATACTGTATATAAAAACAGTTAACGGAGATAAGCATGAAAGCAGAACTTAAAGACATTATCGACTCTAGGCATGATATTTGGTGCGTAAAGAACCAAAGCACCCGATTGACACTCAAGGCTGTTGATACCCACTACCGCCCGCTTAACGATCAGCTAGAACAAGGTGGTTGGCCAATGTCTGTTGCTACGGAACTATTATGCTCTCAGCATGGTGGCGGCGAATTAAGTTTTTTGCTTCCTGCTATTGCCAAACTTAGTCAGACTGAAAAATGGGTGGCTTTTATTGCCCCACCCTTCACACCCTACGGCCCTGCCCTAGAGGCAGCTGGCGTAAATAGTAGTCGAGTCCTCATGATTCACCCACGTAACAGTAAGGAGCTACTTTGGGCTACTGAACAAGCTTTGAAAGCGGGTACATGTAGCGCAGTGATCTCATGGTTTGGTAATCATGACATCGCAACTAAGGACCTCCGCCGTATCCAACATGCTGCTAAAAGCAGTGACTGCCTGCATATTCAGTATCGTGACAGCCGCTTTGCAGAACAGCCATCTCCAGCAAAACTACGCCTTAGCTTAACGCCTAATGATGGGCAATTAGCACTTCAAGTCTTGAAGCAAACTGGCACCTGGGCAGGACAGCAGATAGAGCTACCTATAGACGAAGAAATTAGAGATAAGCAATGCAATGTCATTCAGCTTGAGGTGCCTAAGAGCAATCGTAGAAATGCTCTTCCTATGCCGTCACACAGTGACCCTGCTCAGCGTCAGATTGTATGGCAGTGACTGATGCTTTGGCTGTGCATTTATCTTCCATTACTGCCTGTAGAGGCTTATTCGCATAGCGCCAAGGCACCACTCGCAGTATCTGAAAATCATCGTATCAAGTTCTGTAATGCCCTGGCTTCAAGTCAGGGTATTCGTGCTGGACAATCTTTAGTCACAGCTTGGGCGCTATATTCCGAATTAGAAATTAAAGATCGAGATCACCAGAGCGAGTCTCTACGACTGCAACAACTCGCCGACTTTTGTCGAGCGTTTACCCCACATGTCAGCATCCCATCCGGTGACCGCTTATTACTAGATTTAACAGGCTGCCTTAACGTCCATGGTGGCTGGCTTAAACTAAAGGAAAAAATCCAAACTAGTCATCTGCTGACTACCCATCACCTGCAATTTGGCTTAGGTAATACGCCCGAAGCCGCCATCTTACTTAGTCACAACCTTAACTTTGATAGCGAAACAGTTATTCGAAATAACAGCATTGATCTCAGTAAAATACAGCATCTTATCAATGAGCAAACTATCGCAAACCTCAACTGTGATTCGAAAACCATTCAACGACTCGCTAATTTAGGGTTAAAAACCGTTGGCCAAGTTAAACAACTTCCCTCACACGCGCTCGGGCACCGACAAAGTCATTTTTTTATGGATTACCTAAGCCGCCTGTATGGCTTAAAGGGAGATGTGCGAAAACCTCATATCACCCCACCTCAGTTCCACGAGGAAAGCTACAGCCTACAATCCGTTAGTAACCTCAGTGAGATTCAACCGGCATTCGAGCTTCAGCTGGAAAAATTGCAGCGCTTTTTACGCCAACACCAGCAGCATTGTATCGAGCTACGCTGGCAGTTACGTAATGAGCAACGCTACCTACATCGCCTTCATATAGGGGTAGAAGCCTGTAAGAATAACGTGGCTTCTATGTTGAAGCTAACCCAGTTACAAAGTGAGAAACAACCTATCAAACGGGCGATCAATCAAGTGGCACTAGAGTCTGTCCATAGACCGTTAAGCCTTGAGATTGCCGACGATTTATTTCCAGAGTCTCTATCAAGGCCATTAGACCAACAGCTTGTGGAGACCCTTGAGGCAAGACTTGGTAGAGACCGAATCAGTTACCTTAAAACCCCAACAAGTCATCGCCCGGATGAGCTAGGAGCCGTTGATCAGGGCAGCTTAAATCATGCTAAGCGCCCTACTTGGTTGTTTAAGTCTCCCAAACTCATTCTTCAACGTGGCAAGCAAATGATCTTTGAAGGGCAGGTGTTAAATTTGCTTCAGGGCCCTGAACGCATCGACACTCAATGGTGGGATTCACGCTGCCAAAGAGACTATTACATAGCTAAGAGTGATCGAGGGCTGCGCTACTGGGTCTACAAAGACCTTATTAACCGCAGATGGTTTGTTCAGGGTATCTTCGCGTAGTTAGCCATGCAATATGCCGAGTTATTTTGCCGTAGTAACTTCAGTTTTCTACAAAGTGCATCACACCCCGAGGAGCTGGTCGATCAAGCTGATGACATGGGCTATGACGCCATCGCCATAACGGACGAGTGCTCGCTAGCTGGTGTGGTAAAAGCCCATGTTGCCGCAAGTCAGCGTGACATTGACTTAGTGATTGGTAGTTATTTTAAGATTGGCGACCATAACACCCCAATTGCCGAACTCATCCTACTTGCTCCTAACAGAGATGCTTACGGTCAGATTTCTGCATTGATCACCAAGGCTAGAAGGCGTTCCGAAAAAGGTCGTTATCAGCTAGAGCTAGAGGATTTACAGCATGGTTTAAAGTCTTGCTTAGCAATATGGTTTGTCAGCTCGGTTAGTCAGCATTGCTACCAACTAGCTCCTGCACTAGCGAAAGCATTCCCCAAAGGGCTCTGGGTGGGTGTGCAATATCACCTTGAAGCGCAGTTCATTGCCCATTACCAACAGTGCTTACACCTTGCTAATGAATATAGTCTCATGATGACCTGTGTCGGCAATGTCCGCATGCACCATGCTGACAGGCAGCCATTACTTGATGTCTTAACTGCTATCCACTACAACACCACGTTGGCTGAACTAGGATTCCAAGCGAGTAAGAACAGAGAATCCGCCCTACAGAGTCTCCAGCAAGTCCATCGGCGTTTTCCTGAAGCGCTTATCAAGGAATCTATTTATATTGCCCAGCAATGTTACTTTTCCTTGGATGAACTACGTTATAACTACCCCGCCGAGTTAGTGCCCCATAGCAAAACACCCAGTGAGTGGCTAAGCGAACTGGTTCACCACGGATGTCAAAAACGGTGGCCTACCGGCACCAATGATAAAGTTATGAAACAAATCAGCTATGAACTCAAAGTCATTCGTGAGCTCAGCTACGAACACTACTTTCTTACTGTTCATGACATCGTCCAATTCGCCAGAAACCAAGGTATTCTGTGCCAAGGACGAGGTTCGGCAGCTAACTCTGCTGTTTGCTATGCGCTCTTCATTACCGAAGTTGACCCAGCGCAGTCAGACTTGCTGTTCGAACGATTTATCTCAAAGGAGCGAAATGAACCGCCCGACATTGATGTGGATTTCGAACACCAACGTCGTGAAGAAGTCATTCAATATATCTACAAAAAATACGGCCGTGACAGAGCTGCGTTAGCAGCCACAGTGATCACCTATCGGCCTCGCAGTGCGATCAGAGATGTAGGTAAAGCCATTGGTCTAGATGCCGTAGTAGTTAATAAACTGGCAAAGAGTCTGGCTTGGTGGGATAGATCTGGCGACTTAGAAAGCCGGCTAAGCGAAGCGAATTTATCAATTCGCTCCCCGATCACTAAGCACTACGCCTTTTTGATTAAGGAAATCCTAGGAATGCCGCGACATTTATCCCAACATGTAGGCGGTTTTATTGTGACCGACGCGCCCGTTTATTCCTTGGTTCCCATTGAGAATGCAGCCATGGAGGGCCGGACGATTATTCAATGGGACAAGGATGACATTGAAGCCCTAGGGCTTCTAAAAATCGACGTGCTGGCCCTAGGTATGTTGAGTGCCATCCAGAAATCTCTCACCGCCATTAATGCTTACAGCCCAAATCCCATCAGCTTGGCAAGTATCCCAGATGACTGTGCTAAAACCTATGCCATGCTCAGCAGAGGCGATAGTATCGGAGTCTTCCAGGTTGAATCGCGAGCTCAGATGAATATGCTGCCGCGCCTTCAGCCGAGTTGCTTTTATGATCTAGTCATTGAAGTGGCCCTAGTAAGGCCCGGTCCAATTCAGGGCGATATGGTGCACCCCTATTTACGAAGACGTCAGGGGTTGGAGCAAATTGATTATGCTAATAAAGCGGTGAAATCAGTTCTAGACAGAACACTAGGTGTGCCCATATTTCAAGAACAGGTTATCAAACTCGCTATGGTTGCAGCGGGTTTTAGCGGCGGCCAAGCCGATCAACTCAGACGTGCAATGGCTAATTGGCGACGCAATGGTGAGCTGGCTAAATTCAAGGAGCCCGTGATTACAGGAATGCTAGAACGAGGGCATAGTCTCGATTTTGCCGAACGCTTATTCCGCCAAATGGAGGGCTTTGGTGACTATGGCTTCCCAGAATCTCACGCGGCTAGCTTTGCGCTTCTCGTGTATATTTCTGCATGGTTAAAGAGCCACTACCCCGCGGCGTTCTACCTCGGCTTACTAAATAGTCAACCGATGGGTTTCTATAGTCCATCGCAACTCTTGCAGGATGCAAAGCGCCACGGCGTAGTCATCCTTCCTATTGATATCAACTGTAGTGACTGGGATTATCAGTTAGAAATTCAAGCTGGGCTCCTACAACAACCAACCTCAACAGAAACTTCACCAGCTAACCCTGGAGATGCAGATCAAGATAGCCCCCAGCCTCCATTACTAAGGGTTGGTTTTCGGCAAATTAAAGGCTTTTCTCAGTCCTCTGCAGAGGAGATTATTAGCCAACGAACTAAGCGGAGTTTCACTGGAGCTAATGACACAAAGAAGCGCTGCCAACTGGCGATTGATCAGCTTGAGAAATTAATCGCTGCCGGTGCTTTCAGTAGGCTTGATGGTAATAAGTATTTGAGTCACTGGTTAGTACAGGGCGTATCTGAAGCGGTACTCAAGCATGACAATATTGAGCGAACTCAGGTTAGCTTTGCGGAGCCATCACAGTGGGAACAACTCGCAGATGATTATCAATATACCGGTATCACGCTAAAGGAACACCCATTAGCCTTGTTACAGCAAACTAGTCCTGTGAGTTGCTGCACGAGCGCTCTGGACAGCTATTCCCTCCACCAGGGTAGATGGGTACAAATTGCCGGCATTGTCAGTTGCCGACAACGCCCAAGCACTGCATCGGGCCTAGTGTTTCTGACATTGGAAGATCACACGGGTAATCACAATGTCATTGTAGAGAAAGCGGTTCAAGAGCGATGCAGAAAGGCTCTTCTTGCCGGTCAGCTACTGCACATCAAAGGGGTAATTGAGCGAGTTGACCCACCGCAATTAAAGCCCGAGGGCGATACCAATACCTTAATTCATATTAAAGCGGGGCATATTAGCGATATCAGCCACTTACTGAATTCAGAGCATCGCTCTCGTGACTTCCACTGAGCAATAGGAGAAATGATATTCAGAATAAATAATTAATTTTTGCAAACTAACTAGGCCGTTTGCCGCCATTCTCAACATGGCAGCAAACCCAAGTAATCTACTTAGAGCTGAATGGCTTTTACCTCAATGAACTCGTGCATCGCTTCACGACCCCACTCTCGCCCGTTACCCGATTGCTTATAGCCACCGAACGGTGCGAGGAAGTTGTACTCTCCACCATTAACATAAACCTGACCGGCACGGAGCTTACGCGCAATGGCTAATCCCGCTTCTTTAGAGCTAGCCCAAACCGCCGAGCTTAAACCGTAGGGCGTGTCGTTAGCCACGGTGATAGCCTCGGCTAGATTTTCATAGGGCAAAATACACGTTACTGGTCCAAAAATCTCTTCGCGCGCGATACGCATCTGATTATTAACCTGGGAGAATACTGTTGGCGCAACATAGAAGCCCCTGGAAAACCCAGCAGGCCGATCAACACCACCTGTCAGTAACTCCGCACCTTCATCAATTCCGAACTGAATATAGTTCAACACGGTATTACGCTGCTGAGCCGAACTCATTGGTCCTAAAAATGCCTCTTCGTCGGTCGGTTCGCCAACCTTCAGGCCATCAACATAGGCTTTTGCAACCGCATTAGCTTCCGCCAATCGAGAGGCCGGTACCAGCAGGCGAGTCAATGCGGTACAAGTTTGGCCGCTATTAAACATTACGTCTCCCATGGCATATTCCACTGCCCCAGCAAAATCCTCAGCGCTGAGGTCTTCGGTAATGATCATCGGTGACTTTCCGCCAAGCTCTTGGCATACACGCTTTACCGAAGGCGCCGCTAACTCTGCAATGCGAACACCCGCACGGGTAGAGCCGGTGAAAGACACCATATCAACCTCAGGATGGACACACATCGCCTCACCCACCACAGGACCAAGCCCAGATACAAGATTGAAAACACCAGCCGGCACACCAGCTTCGTCCATAATTTCAGCAAGAAGGAACGCATTAAGCGGCGTGACCTCGGACGGTTTGACGACCATGGTGCAACCCGCAGCCAGTGCGGGTGCTACCTTACCAACGATCTGTAACAGCGGATAATTCCAAGGATTAATGAATGAACAAACGCCAATAGCCTCTCTCACAATCAGGCTATTTCCCTGCTCCTGATCTTCATCCATCATCGAACAAAAATCGGCGTACATGCGCATACCAACGATGGGCTCTTCACTCTGAACCTCTTTCGCGTGAGCGATGGGTGAACCTAATTCCGATGAAATAACGGCCGCAATTTCGTCGACTCGTTGATCAAGAAGGTCTGCAACGCGACGGATAATAGCTGCCCGTTCCGTTGAAGGCGTATTGGACCAACTCTCGAAGGCACCGCGTGCTGCCATGACCGCATCATGAACATCCTGTGCATTTCCCTCTGGGACCGTCGCGATCTCAGCTTCGGTGGCCGGGTTAATCACCGACGTCAAAGCTTTTGAATGGGAACCTACCCAAGCACCATTGATATAAAACTGACTATAACTCTTCATAAAACTCTACCTACAACGATTTCTACCAGGCAAAATATACCGCCATGAGTGCCAAATAACGCCCAAGCTTTGCTACGGCAACTAACGATATTGTCTGCCAGAACGAGAGCTTAAACCAGCCCGCTAAACCAGGAAAGGCATCACCTATTATCGGTAACCATGACAATAAAAGTGTCCATTTACCGAAGCGGTTATAAAACTCCGAGGCCCTAGGGGAACTGGGTTTTAGCTTAAATCCTAACTTGCCATCACGCGCGAGCCCTGCCAACAACCAGGTTAACATTGCACCAAGAGTGTTACCCGAGGTAGCGACGATGAGAACAACAACGGGACTAAGCTCATCATCCAGCGCAGCAATAAAGACCACCTCTGAAGCAAACGGGAATATACTCGCAGAGATTAGCGCACTGAAGAAAAGACTTAGTAACAGCATAAAAAAACGGCCGCATTAGCGACCGTTCCGTGATTCCACAACGACCGATAGGTCGCGTATCGCTCGAATTTAGAATTAAGCAGGAACAACGCTCTCTGCTTGAGGGCCCTTTGCGCCATTGGTAACGGTCATAGTTACTGGCTGCCCTTCGGTAAGTGTACGACGGCCCGTACCCTCAATGGAACTGTAGTGAACGAAAACATCCTTTTCGCCTTCACGCTCGATGAAACCAAAACCTTTTTCGTCATTAAACCACTTAACGGTGCCTGTTAGCTGCTCGGCCATACTCTCTATATCCTTATTTCTGCCCTAAAACGGGTAATCTTGAATCCATGGGCGCCTACCCAAAGCTCTGTAAGTAATTGATACTTACATTAGTAAAAAGACTATCTAAAAATCAATGCTTAAACAACAATTCGAAACGAAATTATCTCGTAAATTCGAAAAATAACGTAAACTGGCTAGTTATCGTACAGTTAAAAGTCCAATTGTCAGGCCAAAGCCTGTTGGTAGCAGCGCAAGGCAATGAATTCCCGTTATAATGACGGCATTAACTGAAAGGAATAATTCTGTGAAGTCAGCGCTTGAAGCTACTAAAGATTGGTTAGAGGGTGCCGTCATTGGCCACAATTTCTGTCCATTCGCTCGCCGTGAATTTGTGAACAATCGGATCAAGTTCTCTATCGTGGAAACGGAGGTTGGTCTTGAAGAGGCGCTTGAGCGCTTGGTTGATGAATTACGTGCGCTAGACGAAAGTGACATTGAGACGACGCTGCTGGTCTTTACGGCTGACTTTAAACGCTTTGATGTTTTTATAGATCTGATGGAGCTGGGCGATCAACTTATCGATGCACTGGAATATCGCGGCATCTACCAATTGGCACACTTCCACCCAATGTATCTCTTTGACGGCGAAGCGCCCGACGCCGCAAGCCACTTCACCAACCGTTCGCCCTATCCAACCCTACACCTGCTTCGCGAAGCCAGCTTAGAAAACGTATTGAAGGACAAAACCGAAAGTGACGATATTGTTGCTGCTAATATCGCCACCTGCGAACAATTGGGGAACGCAGCGCTACAGAATGCGCTGCACCACTACAAAGAAGGCTAAGGCAGCCTCATGGCACCATCAATACGAAGTGTTGACCCATTCATTAGTCGGTTAGCAATGAGAAACACAACCGCATCGGCAAACTCAGCAGGCGCTCCCAGGCGTTTCGGAAACTGAGTCACCGCTAATAATGGAGCAAGGACTTTTTCATCGGCCTCCATAAGCATTGGCGTTGCCATTACCCCCGGCGCTACCGTGTTGACACGAATACCAACACTGGCGAGATCTCGAGCTGCGGGAAGCGCTAGCGAAACGATAGCACCCTTACTAGCCGAATAAGCCGTCTGCCCTTTCTGACCATCAAAGGCGGCTACACTTGCGGTGTTAATCACCACCCCACGTTCATCATCATCTAGGGCGTCGTAACTTGCCATACGCGCAGCAACAAGACGCATCACGTTGACAGTACCGATTAAATTAATATCGATCACCCGTTGAAACGCCTCAAGATCATAGGGGCCTTTTCTACCCACTAGCTTTGCTGCACCAATTATTCCAGCGCAATTTATGACCCCGCGAACTGGGCCGCCGAAGTGCTCCGCCGCGTCTAGCGCAGTATTTACCGATGCCTCGTCACAGACATCACAACAAATACCTTTTACCGCACCAGAGAATTGCGCCTCAAGCGCCGCCAAAGCCTGTTCGTTGATATCTAGCCCGGTGACCTTCGCGCCCTCTGCAACGAGACGTTCGACCGTTGCGAGTCCAAGCCCACTTCCGGCACCCGTCACCAAAAAATGACTATGTTTGATAATCATCCGTCCAACCTCTCAATCAATGTCGCGTTGGCCGTGCCGCCGCTCTCACAAATAGCAACCAAGCCGAAGCGTGCCTTACGTCGCTCTAATTCGCAAAGCAAGGTGGCTATAAGTTTAGTGCCGGTAGCGCCTAATGGATGGCCTAGGGCAACACCGCCGCCGTTTACGTTTAGCTTGTCCATTGATGCGTTCAATTCTCGAAGCCAAACCAGTGGTACCGGAGCAAATGCTTCGTTAACCTCATATAGATCAATATCATCAATTGAAATCCCCGCCTTCTCCAGTAGTTTTTTGGTAGCAGGGATCGGGCCGGTAAGCATCTTAATTGGGTCGTCTCCAGCAATAGCCATAGTATGCACCACCGCACGAGGAGTTAAGCCATAACGTTTAACAGCAGCTTCCGACATCACTAACACCGCCGAGGCGCCGTCAGTAATCTGCGACGCATTGCCTGCAGTGATGGCACCATTGCTAATTGGTTTAAGGCCCGCTAACCCCTCTAGGCTGCAGGTATCACGAATACCTTCATCGCGCTGAAGGTCTATCCCTAGTGACGGATCAATATAAGGAACGATTTCACGGTCGAAATGACCGGCGTCGCGAGCTTTAACTGCACGTTGATGAGACAGCACGGCAAAGGAGTCAATCTCTGCCCGACTCAACCCCCACTCTTCCACGATGAGCTCGGCGCCAATGGTTTGATGAAACCAATCAACTCCGTAATTAGCGTTAATACCCTGAGCACTATAAGGCTGTCCGTGTCCTGCCGCTTTGCCGTCAGCAACGTTTGCTCCAATTGAGACAAGCGACATTGATTCAACACCGCCAGCGATAACGATATCTTGAGTACCGGACATAACCGCCTGAGCCGCAAAATGCAGAGCCTGCTGAGATGAGCCACATTGACGATCTACCGTAACAGCGGGAACACTCTGAGGGATTAGCTTACTGGCTAGTACGGCGTTTCGCGCTAGGTTATTCGCCTGAGCGCCAACTTGCGTGACACAGCCAAAAATCACATCATCGATGGCTTCGGCATCAAGTTTGTTGCGTTCAACTAACGCATCCAGCACATAGGCACCTAAATCAACCGGGTGGACTACTGAGAGCGAGCCATTGCGCTTTCCGCCAGGGGTACGAATAGCATCGACTATATAAGCCTTAGACATAAAAAATACCTTGTTGTTTTTATTTAAGCATATTTTAGCTTTCTAATTGCCTTTCAGTGTAATTCCTAAATGTTGTTCCGTAAAGAAGTTAGCCGCTGAAAGTTCTTTTAATACCTTCTTTACGGCTACAAAAATGCCGCTTCAGAGAGCGGCATTGTGTTAACGGCAACAGCTAACAGCGGTCAAATCGCAAACCAGCTACTAGTGACCGAACTCAACTTTAGTCGGCGTCCAATTCCATCCAGCGTTCTAGGGCTTCATCAAGCTTAGCCTGAACCACGCTGATTTTTTCGAACAGTTCTGTTTGCTCTGCGACGTCACGATCATAGAACTTAGGGTCAGCGACAACACCTTCTAATTCCGCAATCTCAGCTTCCAGCGCCTCAATAATACCCGGCAGTTGCTCTAACTCGCGTTGTACTTTGTAGCTTAGCTTCTTAGCAGGTTTTGCCTTCGGCTTGGTTTCCGCTGGTGTCTTAGTAGCAGCCGACTTGGCGGGACGTTGCTTCGCTACGCTCAAGGTACCGCCTTGACGGATCCAATCATCGTATCCACCAACGTACTCTCTAACTTTGCCACTACCATCCAACGATATCGTTGAGGTGATCACGTTGTTCATAAAGGCACGATCGTGTGAGACCAGTAACAAGGTACCTTCAAAGTTCAGTAAAATTTCCTCTAACAGTTCGAGTGTTTCTAGATCCAAGTCGTTGGTTGGCTCATCGAGGACCAGTAAGTTAGCAGGCTTTGAGAATAACTTAGCGAGGATTGCACGATTCTGTTCACCACCACTCAGTGCACCAACCGGAATGCGGAGACGTTCAGGAGAAAAAAGGAAATCCGAAAGATAGCTAATACCATGACGCTTATGTCCATTTATCTCAATAAAATCTCGACCTTCACAGACGTTTTCTACTAGGTTCTTAGTCGGATCTAAGCTCTCACGAAGCTGATCAAAGTAGGCAACCTCAATCTTCGTGCCCAATTTTACGGAGCCCGAGTTCGGCTGAATTTTGCCTAATAACAATTTAATGAGCGTTGATTTCCCCGCGCCATTAGCACCAATGATACCAATTTTGTCGCCACGCATGATGACGGTACTGAAGTTGTCGATAATGGTACGGCCATCGTACGCAAGGCTAACGCTTTCAAGCTCGCTTACAATCTTACCGGACCGATCAGCTCCTTCCACTGAGAAGGTGGCCGATCCCTGTCTTTCTCGACGTTGCATACGCTCATCGCGCATAGCCTTCAGTGCGCGAACACGACCTTCATTACGTGTACGACGGGCTTTGATGCCCTGACGAATCCAGACTTCTTCTTGCGCCAACTTCTTATCAAACAAATCATTAGCACGTTCTTCTGCCGCAAGTTCAGCTTCTTTATGGTTCAAGAACCCCTGATAACTGCCTTCCCAGGCAATCAGGCTACCGCGGTCTAATTCAATAATGTTATTGGCAATTTGCTGGAGAAACTCACGATCGTGAGTGACGAATAACATTGCCCCACGAAAATTCTGTAACTGCTCCTCAAGCCACTTGATTGCTTCGATGTCTAGATGGTTAGTCGGCTCATCAAGAATGAGAATATCTGGCTCTACAACCAGTGCCTGCCCCAAAGCCACTCGCCTACGCCAGCCACCTGACAATTCTTTCATCAAACTGTCAGCGTTCAGTTCTAGCTGCGATAACACAGTACTCACTCGATTTTCAACAGACCAACCGTCTAAACTATCGATCTGCGCCTGAACCTTTGCAAGCTCATCAAAATCAATATCATCCTGCGCGGTTAAACGATGAAACTGTGCGAGCAAGTCCCCTACCGGATGAAGTCCTTCCGCGACAACCTCATAAACGGTCTTATCGTCCGCGTCAGGTAATTCCTGAGAAAGCGTGGCAATTTTAGTTCCTGGACGAACCCAATAATCGCCCGAATCAATAGTGTTGGTACCATTGATTATCTTTAGCAAACTCGACTTACCGGCGCCGTTGCGCCCTAGGAGACCAATCTTTTGGCCGCGGAATAGCTGAAGATCAACTTGATCAAGAAGAACGTGGGTACCGTACGCAAGCGAAGCTTGGTCGAGGCGAAGTAATGGCATAGTGACCTACAAAAACGAAATTAGTTGAGGCGCGACGCAAGAAAACTCAGTGTGCGATTCCAAGAATCAGCGGCGTATTCACTATTATAGTGGTTACTCCAGCCCAGAGTGTCTTTAACGTCGAAGCCGTGTGCGGCGCCTGCATATGGGACTATGTCGATAAACTGGGCGCTCGAGTGCGCCTGTAACAGATCATAGCAAGGTTCGATGGCGGTGATTGTATCAGACTCTGCTAAGAACACGAGCAAATCACTCTGCTTCTGCCAATCGCTGCGAGCACGGTTAGGAAATTCACAAAATGGGTAATAAGCTACTACCGCTGACGGCGTGCGGTGATCAGGCCAATAGCCGGTATAGGTCTCCAATGCCGCCCACGCACCGTGAGAAAAACCGATCACCGCGAATTGACTTAGATCGGCACGCGGGTCCTCAGCAACAATATCCATCGCTGCAGCGAGGTCATTCAATCGCTCTCCCGCCCAAAGCTCACGGCCACTGCATACCTTGGACACATCTACGTCACGAGCACCAAAACTGTCTATTGCAACCGCGTAATAGCCTGCCTCGCTCAACAATATTAAACGTTCTTCGCGAAGCCAGTCCCTCTCTCCGCCACAACCGTGCATCAAGAAGACTACCGGAGCTGACACCTCATCGGGGCTCTCTACATAGATATGCGGCCGCATAGACTCTAGCCACGTAGCGGAGTCATATTTAGGCGGGAACAACGCTGAATGTAAATACGATACTGCTAGCAAGCTCGGGATAATGAGTACTAATGATAGAATGATGATAAGGCGTTTTAACATAACTAAGACAAATTCCGTGAGGCGAGCACTCGCTCAACTGTGTTGACGATAGCCTGAGTCTGGCGATCAATCTCTACATTCGTTAGCCGCCCAACCTTCAAGATCCCATGGGTAGTCTTCTTGAGGGTATCTGGAATGTACGCCACGCTGAAGCGATCTGCCTCCACGTCCACAATAGTCAAACTGCAACCATCTAGCGCAACAAAGCCCTTAACAAACAAATATTTACGAAGCGTCTCCGGCAGTGCATACCAGACTTTTACTGCATTCTGTTGCTGATCAATGCTAAGGATCTTTACTGAAGCATCGATATGTCCTGAGACAACATGGCCGCCAAGCTCTTGCCCCATCTTAAAACTACGCTCGGTATTGACACAGTCGCCAACCGAGAGTTCTCCAAGGTTCGTTAGGCGCAAGGTCTCCTCGATGGCATCGAAGACTACCCCTTGATCACTCCAAGAAACAACACTTAAACACACGCCGTTAATCGCAACGGAAGCACCTTGCTCTAATCCCGAGCGATTACTCAGCGCCACCGTATATCGGTAGATCCGATCGATTATTTCGATGTCTATAACCTTATCGTAGCCTGAGACAATTCCACTAAACACTTCTTTTCACCTAAATTGCTAACATCTTAGTGCTTAGCTTATCGTCATTTGCCATCAAATTAAATGTCATTCAGAGCAAAAAGCGCCACCTTCAGGGATTTTTAGACTAAACTGATGAATGACCAATTATGGACGTGAGGTCACAAATAAAGTTGACCGTTGACGACAAAACCTTAGACTGCGCAAGCAATTTACAGCACCACCCTAGTGGTACAAAGGGAGAATCACAAATATGAACATGAAGAAAATTTCAACTGCTATAGCACTTACTACCTTAAGCTCAGGTTCCTTAGCTGCAGGCTTCCAACTAGCCGAACACTCCGCCGCAGGCCTAGGTCGCGCCTTCGCTGGTGAAGGCGCAGTTGCAGATAGCGCGGCAGTAATTGCTCGTAACCCGGCAGCTATGTCTTTGTTCAAAACAGTTTCGTTAAGCGGCGGTATTTCCTATGTTGATCCAAACGTTAACATTGAAGGCACAAATACTTTCATCACCACATCAGGCCTGCAATCCATTGAGGCAAACGCTGATGATGTAGCGCCTGCAGCAATTATCCCTAATGCTTATATCATTGTTCCCCTCAATGACAAATGGGCGTTCGGTCTAGCCCTAAACTCGCATTTTGGTCTTAAGACTGATTACCCTACTGATTTCGAAGCATCGGAATCAGCCGGTGTTGCAGATATCGCAACGTATAACATTAATCCTCAAGTGTCTTACCGTATCAACGACATGATCACGTTAGGCGCCGGCGTTAGCGTTATCTACGGACACGCTGAGTTCGGCGTAACTAACTCTCAGGCGTCTCAAGCTAACATTAGCGCCAGTATCTACCAGAGCACCTACGCTGCCGGTATCGCACAGGGACTAAACCCGATTCAGGCAGCTGCACAGGCAGCAGCAGTAACCGGTGCGGCCACTCCAGAAGTGGGTACCGAGCTTGCGCATGTTGAAGGTGATGGTTGGACTTGGGGGTATAACCTAGGGGTAATGCTCGAGCTTACTGAGAACACTCGCCTCGGCTTAACATACCGCTCCGAGATCGATATGGAATTTGAAGGCGATCTCGACGGCTGGTCTCCTGACAAGCTCAACCCGCCGACTAGCTATGATGGCTCATACACCTCCTCAGGCACAGCTCAGATTGATCTTCCCAGCATGATAGAGTTGTCTTTACACACTTATCTAACCGATTCGATTAGCATGCAGGCAAGCTGGCAGCAAATTGGCTGGAGTAGTTTTGAGACGCTAGAAGTTGAACTCGACAACGGTGACCCAAACCTAGTACTTGCCAAAAACTACTGGGATGATACCAACCGTTACGCAGTTGGCTTCGGTTACGACATGAATAGTGCACTCACCTTCCGTGTCGGCTACGCGCTTGATGAAAGTCCAGTCGGCGATACCTACCGGAATCTTGCAATTCCTGACTCTGAACGAACCTGGATTACTGCGGGTATGACTTGGAACCTTTCAAATAATTCATCGATGGATTTTGGTTTCGCTCGCGTTACCGGTGCGGACGCAACCATCGATTACACAAGCTCTACAGCAACCGTATATAACGGCGAAATTGCGAAAGGTGACGCTAACATCGCTTCAGTATCCTACAACTATAGCTTCTAATTTAGCACATAGTTAACACTAGAAGGCGGCTCTCGGGTCGCCTTTTTTTTGTCCCTAAATCAATCTAAAAACCAAAGTTTGCTCCAACCTTGCAGAGCAAAAAAATTCTTTCAATATATCGATTGTCCGTAATTTGACGACAGTCTGCTTCCTAGAGGATTGAAAGTCATCTGAATTCCCACCCAGGCCAAGGAATCGAGATGTCCGCATCATCCCAATTCGATTACAAAACGACACTATCTTCCTTCTTGAGCTAGCCCAGCAGTTTTCAACTGCACTCACGCGTTAATGAAACCGGTATCAAGGCTCCATCTAAGACTTGGTCAACACTAATTTTAAGTGAGAGCACGTAAAAAAATCGTTGATCGTAAAGCGTGAGTTCGAGACAAAAAAATACCCCGCTAAACAGCGAGGCATTTTCGATTAGCTTTAAAAAAAGAGGAGTTAGCTAGCGGCTAACGCTTCCTTTTCTTCCTTAACTTCTTCGTGCCACTTAAAGATATTCAACTCAATCATGAAGAAACCAAGCAGCCATAGGAATGAATCCCAGAAATCTAAGAAATCACCGTAGAAGCCCCAGTACGCTGCGCACGCAAACAGAGTTGCATAAAGTACGCCTTTGATTACATAACCAACGCGCATGCCATGGTCGGTAAGTTTGTTAGCCAACTGAAGACGAACATCCACTTCCAGTGCGATAACGATCACTACCCACGTCGCAGCATTGATAACATCAATCGCCGCTAACTTGATTGCGTCCGCGAACGTTAGCTCGGGAGCAATGATGGAGGTACCGTTAATTTGCAGAAGGTTACTATTCGCAATAGCTCCACAGCTTTCCGCGGTCAGAGTCGTGTATTCATCCAAGTCCGTCATGATTGAGAAATTTTGACCAATCAATGAACAAGTATTCGCGATTTCGAACGGCGAAGTGTTTAATAGATAAAGCGCCTTTGAAATGTAACCCCAACATGAATAGACGATAAAGGCGTAACATACTGCTTTAACTGCGATGAGAATAACCTTATATCGCTTAACGCGCGCATCACTCATCAAGAAAGTTTCGGCTTCGAATAAATATAGCAATAGCACCCAAGCCGCCGTGTCAATGGTAGCAGTAAACGCTTCAATTAATTGAGAAGCGCTTGTTAGCTCACCGCCGAATGTATGGTGGAACGCGGCCCACTCTTCCACGAAGAATGCGTAAACGTTATAGGTTAATGCTGCATAAATAAGATATTTGAAACACTGGTAGAGTAATCTTCCAGTACTCATTGTGGACTTCGTTGACATCATTTGCTCACTCATAGTATTTCGCAATTATATTGCGCCTCTCAAACAGTTGTTACTTTATTATTTAAAAATAAAGCCCGAGCTGTAACTTGGCCCGGGCTTTAGCATTAAACGCTCAATAGAAGGTATTCACGCTCCCATGAACTAATTACTTGCTGGAATGCCTCAAACTCAGTCATCTTAACGGAATGATAGGCTTTACAGAATGACTCACCGAATACACCTTTAACTTCGTCACATTCGTCGAGTAAACGAAGCGCTGCTTCCAAGCTGCGCGGCAAACCAATTGGCTCGTCATAGGCATTGCCCACGTATGCGTCAGTAGGTTTAAGCTTCTCTTCCATACCTAATAAGCCAGCGGTTAAGGTCGCGGCAATGGCTAGGTAAGGGTTGGCATCAGCCCCTGGGAAGCGGTTCTCGATACGACGCGCTTCGGGACCCGAAAGTGGCACACGAAGTCCTACGGTACGATTATCGTAACCCCAGTGAAGGCTCGTAGGCGCAGCGATTTCTGGCGCGATACGACGATAGCTGTTCACGTTTGGCGCAAAGAAAGGCATCAACGCTGGGCTGTACTTCTGCAGCCCCGCAATGTAGTGGTGGAAGAGCTCTGTTTCTTCACCGTTCTCATCAGAGAAAACATTCTCTCCGGTTTCAACGCTCAAAAGACTCTGGTGGAAGTGTAATGCTGAACCTGGCTCGTTTTTCATCGGTTTAGCCATGAAAGTGGCATAGATGTCATGACGCATTGCCGCTTCGCGCATAATACGCTTGAACATGAATACCTGATCCGCCGCACGTAGCGCATCCCCGTGGAGGAAGTTAATCTCCATTTGCGCTGCACCGCTTTCGTGAATAAGCGCGTCAACATCAATACCCTGAGCCTCACAGTAGTCGTACATTAGTTCAAATACTGGATCAAACTCGTTAACCGCATCAATACTGTAGCTCTGACGAGCTGTTTCTGGGCGACCTGAGCGACCAATGGGTGCCTTAAGTTCGAAGTCAGGATTACTTTCTTTCGCCACCAGATAGAACTCAACCTCTGGTGCAACAACCGGACGAAGTCCAAGCTCTTCATAACGCTTTAGTACGCGACGAAGCACTGAGCGAACGGCCAACGGATGTAACTCGCCTTCTGGAGTGTAAGCGTCATGGATAACCTGAGCCGTAGGTTCCTGATCCCACCAAGGAACAAGACAGAGAGTATCTGGATCCGGGCGCATGATCATATCGCGATCCGTTGGATCAACGAGCTCCCAGTAGTCATCACTCCACTCACCATGCACCGCTTGAATAAGGATGCCTTCGGGTAGTTTCATTTCTTCGCGTTCAAACTTCGACGCGGGCATTACCTTACCGCGAGCGTTACCCGTAATGTCAGGCATTAAACACTCAACTTCGGTAATACGGTATTCTTCAATCCACTTAGTAATTGATGTCATGGGAACTTCTCACTTATTGCTTGTCTGGTATGAACGAACGGCTTCGCTAAACGCACTAAATATTGCCGTATAGAATTCGTTCTCTTTAACTCGGTATTCTGGGTGAAATTGCAGCGCCAAACAGAACTGATCATCGCTATCTAAACGAATAGCTTCAATAAGTCCGTCAGGCGCTCGTCCCTCGATGAGTAGACCCTGCCCTAAGTCTTTGATTCCCTGTTCGTGAATCGAATTAACTTGGACCGTATTGCCAAGCTCAAAGCTTGCCAATAAACCACCTTGGGTTAACTCTAGATCATGAACGGGAGCGTATTGCTCTGCGAACGTCAGCGACTTATCGTCACGGTGATCGAGCATACCCGCTTCATTGTGGACAGCTTGATAAAGCGTGCCGCCATACACAACATTTAATTCTTGAAAACCTCGACAGATACAAAGAATTGGCATCTTTCTCGCTATCGCTCCCTTAATAAGCGCCATACTCATAGCGTCACGTGCGGGATCGATAAGGGTACCAGCCGGAAGTGCTGGGCCGTCATAGTGATGTGGCTCTAGCATTGAATAAGAGCCGGTAATCATTACTCCGTCGAGACGATCGAGGAGTTTTTCGACATCGATTTCGTTTGGTAGAGCCGGAATAATCACCGGTAAACCATTAGCGCCATCGACTATAGATTTGACATATTTTTCACCAACTTGGTGAAGGTGGTGAGGAGCCTCAATACTTCGATCTGAGGTTACACCAATTAATGGTAAAGCATCACGCATAAAATCCTTACGCTGGTCCAACATTCATTGAAGGCCAACTGATAATGGCTAATTATTATTACTGCGTTTTCGAAGTTACTACTGCCGTAAATTTTTTTCAACACTTTCCGTTGAATATTTAGCGATTTTTAACTTAACAAGTACGAGACTAGTCAAGTTTGTCACTCAAACCCTCACAGTATAGCTTGTCTCTCTTCAGCGACTGCACCATGGAGTGCAATGATTTCGATCTAAACTCACGTCTATAGAGTACCAAGACGACAATGATCGCCCCCACCAACATGGCGTAGGGTGAAATAAACCAACCACAAAATGCTAGCGCAAAGTACCATGCTCGGAGTCCGAAATTGAAAGCATGGCCTGCTCGATCAGCAAGTCGTGCAAGGTCGTCCGCGACGTCTTCTATTTCCTCCGCAGTATAATCTGGAAGCTCTTCAGGCATTGGCGCACTACCTAACATCACAGAGAAAAAACTATATTGCCTAACCGCCCAAGTGAACTGGAAAAATGCGTGAATAAAGATGAGTAACACACCGATCATTTTGAGCTCTCGTGGGACTCCGACCCACCCAGCAATGGCATGAATATTCATGACTTCGACGTCTACGATTCCTTTGCCAAATAGCATGGTCAGCATAGCACCAATAACTAACACCGTAGAGGAAGCGAAGAATATCACACTATGCTCTATCCCTCTGAGCACCCCTACATCTGCAACACGATTGTCCCGTTTTAAGAGGCGCTTAATCCAGTATAGTCGTTGGGTATGAAGCGCGCGTGATACGCTAAAGCTTGTCCGAGCCCGAAGCCTCGCAAAGCGGGCATAACCAATCCATAACATCAGTACGAAGACTGCAGAAGTAATATCTAATACGGTTGCACTCATGGGAGCCTCCAGAAAACAGAACCTTAAATTTCTGATCTCTATCATACCCGCTAGAGATGAACAAAACATGACGGTCATCGGTAAATATGTACATTAACGAGGCGCTATACCGCGGCAACTTTGAGATCATCGTTGACCGGTAAAAAATTCAAAATCAAGTGTAAAAGATATTGAACACCAATAGAAAAATGATTATGGTATCTGTCAAATAAATCAAACACTTGAATCAACATTATGAACACCGTAGCGATTTGTGACCGTGTTTATGTGTACCGTGGAGAGACCTATGGCGATTAACCTAAGCCGCGAGGAAATGGAATCCTTCTGGATGCCGTTCACAGCTAACACTACATTTAAAGCGGACCCTCGCTTACTTACCCATGCTGATGGGATGCACTATACGACTCATGATGACCGTCAAATTATTGATGGCACTGCTGGCTTATGGTGCTGTAACGCGGGTCACAACCGCAGCAAGATCACTGAAGCGGTCACTAAGCAGCTAAGCACACTGGACTTCGCACCGACTTTCCAAATGGGCCATCCTATTGGCTTCGAACTTGCTAACCGCCTTACTGAGATTAGTCCAAAAGGTCTCGATAGCGTTTTCTTCACCAATTCCGGTTCTGAATCAGTCGAAACAGCCTTGAAGATCGCTCGTGCATACTGGCGCCTCAAGGGTAAGCCAGGTAAAGCGAAACTCGTTGGCCGTATTAAAGGCTACCACGGCGTAAACTTCGGTGGCATTTCAGTTGGCGGCCTCGTAATGAACCGCAAGCACTTCGGCCAAACGCTTGATGTTGACCATCTTCCGCATACGTTGCTTGAGAAGAACCGTTTTAGTAAAGGTCTTCCAGACCACGGTACTGAGCTTGCTAACAACCTTGAAGACCTTGTTGGCCTTCACGACGCTGAAAACATTGCCGCGGTAATTGTTGAGCCAATTTCAGGCTCTGCGGGTGTAATCCTGCCACCAAAGGGCTACTTAAAGCGTTTACGTGAGTTGTGTGACAAGCACGATATCCTATTGATCTTTGACGAAGTAATTACCGGTTACGGGCGTGTTGGTGCAGCATTTGCGGCCGACGAGTTTGAAGTAACGCCCGATCTAATTACTACCGCTAAAGGCCTAACCAACGGTGTAATCCCGATGGGAGCAGTATTTGTTCGCAAGGATATCAACGAAACCTTCCTCGCAGCAGGTAACGGCGCTATTGAGTTATTCCACGGTTACACTTACTCTGCGCACCCAGTAGCCTGTGCTGCCGCAATCGCGACCTTAGATGTCTACAAAGAAGACGATCTATTCGCTCGCGCTAAGTCACTGCATCACTATTTCGAAGACGCGGTACACAGCCTTAAAGGCCACAACAATGTGATCGATATCCGTAACTACGGTCTGGTTGGTGCTGTTGAACTTCAGCCGCGCGAAGGCAAGCCTGGCGCTCGTGCTTACGAGGTATTTAAGAAAGTCTATGAAACCGGTGCCCTAGTTCGTCAAACCGGTGACATCATTGCAATCTCTCCTCCGCTTATCATTGAGAAAGAGCAGATTGACCGAATTATCAACTTACTTGGCGACGCGATTAACGCCGTTGACTAACACAAACAGTAGCGGCTTCGGCCGCTAGACTTGAGGTAATTATGTCTACTATTGGTCACTTTATTAACGGCGAACACGTCGCCGACAACAACCAGCCTAAGCCGGTAACCAACCCAGCAACTGGACAGCTTATTCACGAGGTTGCCATGGCAACGGTGGAAACAGTTGAAACTGCAATCAACGTCGCCTACGACGCCTTCCCAGCGTGGCGCGACACAACGCCACTTAATCGCGCACGCATTATGTTCAACTTCAAGACGCTTATTGAGCGTGATGCTGACAAGATTGTCGCCCTCATCACAGAAGAACACGGTAAGGTTAAGTCGGATGCGGCTGGTGAATTGACGCGTGGTCTTGAGATTGTTGAGTTCGCAACCGGTATCCCACACCTGCAAAAAGGTGAGCATTCTAGCCAAGTTGGTCGTGGTATCGACAGCTGGAGCGAAATGCAGCCACTTGGTGTGGTGGCGGGCATCACTCCATTCAACTTCCCTGCAATGGTTCCAATGTGGATGTTCCCTATCGCGATTGCGTCGGGCAACACCTTCGTCCTTAAGCCATCTGAGAAGAACCCTTCCGTTGCGCTTAAGCTTGCTGAACTATTGAAAGAAGCTGGTCTTCCTGATGGCGTATTCAACGTAGTCAATGGCGACAAGGTTGCAGTTGATACACTCCTCACGCACCAGAAAATCGAAGCAGTGAGCTTCGTGGGCTCAACCCCTATTGCAGAATACATCTACGCAACAGCGAGCGCACACGGTAAGCGTGTTCAGGCTCTCGGCGGCGCGAAGAACCACATGGTTATCATGCCAGACGCAGACGTTGACTCAGCCGCTAACGCGCTAATGGGTGCAGCCTACGGTTCAGCGGGAGAGCGCTGCATGGCAATTTCGGTTGCGGTATGTGTCGGTGATGAGGCTGCTGAAGAATTAAAAGCTAAATTGCTTCCTAAGATTGAAGCCATGACCGTTGGTAATGGTGTTAACGATCCTGACATGGGTCCACTTGTCTCAGCAGATCACTACGCGAAGGTTCGCTCATACGTTGATCTAGGTGTTGAGGAAGGTGCTGATCTAGTTGTTGATGGTCGCGATCTAAGCATCGAAGGCTACGAAGAGGGTTTCTTCTTGGGCGCTTGCTTGTTCGATAACGTTACTGACGAAATGCGTATCTACAAAGAAGAGATCTTTGGTCCAGTTCTTTGTATTGTTCGTGTTCCTGACTTCGAGACGGCGTGTCGTCTAATCAACGATCACGAGTACGGTAACGGAACGACTATCTTTACCCGTAACGGTGACGCTGCACGTAAGTTCACTCACTACATCCAAGTTGGTATGGTTGGTGTTAACGTCCCCATCCCAGTGCCTATGGCTTTCCACAGCTTCGGTGGCTGGAAGCGTTCATTGTTCGGCCCATTGCACATGCATGGCAAGGACGGCGTTCGTTTCTACACTAAGATGAAGACCATCACTCAGCGCTGGCCTTCAGACATGCCAAGCGTTGCTGAATTCTCAATGCCTACATTGAAGTAATTCAAAGCGTTTAATAGAGGGCCGCAATCGTCTGATTCGCGGCCCTTTTTATTTCCCCGCTTAATCGTCAGCTTTTGATCTGCGCGCTTGACCCGCCAACCACGAAATGGCTATATTCCCCTATCAATCCCGAACCAAGCTGCCTAATAACTATGAAGCTAATCATCGCCGAAAAGCCCAGCCTAGCCCGCGCTATTGCCGATGCACTTCCCGGCAAGAGCAGCAAGCAAAAGGGCTATATTGAAGTCGGCGACACCACTGTTAGCTGGTGTATTGGTCATCTGCTGGAACAGGCGCCACCTGATCACTACGACGATAGCTTTAAACGCTGGAGCCGAGACACACTTCCAATTGTCCCCAATCCGTGGGCCTATGTACCAAAGGCAAGCGCTCGAGGCCAGCTCAGCATCCTTCGAAGTCTACTCAAGAAAGCCTCGCTTGTTATTCACGCTGGAGACCCAGATCGTGAAGGACAGTTGTTGGTCGACGAAGTCCTCCACCATCTTAAATGGAAGGGTCCTACACAACGGCTTTTGATCGCCGATATGAACCTTAAAGCCGTACGCAGATCACTAGATAAATTGGAAGATAATAGGGACTATGCTCCACTTAGTACCTCCGCGCTAGCTCGTGCCAGAGCTGACTGGCTTTATGGAATGAATCTAACACGAGCTTGGACACTAATTGGTCGTAAGCAGGGCTTGCAGTCAGTGCTGTCGATAGGACGGGTTCAGACACCGATTCTGGGTTTGATTGTGAAGCGTGATAACGAGATCAAGGAGTTTGAATCACACGAATACTTCGATTTGACGGCACGCATTACGGATCGGCTCAATGATCAGGTTGAGGCGCAATGGATCCATCACCAACACAGCAAACTTAGTGTGGATAATCATGGTCATGCTATTGATAAGCTTCAGGTTGATAAGTTCGTTAACGAGGCGGCCGCTCAAGCGGTACAGCTGCTTAAAAACGATTCGCAGAAACAGGCAAAGAGCGCCCCATTACCCTTTAATTTATCTCGGCTCCAGGTTTACGCCGGATCCCGCTTTAAACTCAGCGCCAAAGCCGTACTAGATACTTGTCAGTCCTTGTATGAAAAGCATCGTTTGCTCACCTACCCGCGCTCGGACTGCCAATATCTGCCCGTTGATCAGCATCAGCAGGCACCCGACACTTTGGTCGCAATTCAACGGTCCTTAGGCGCAAGAGAATGGTTCGCTCAGTTGGATACATCAATAAAGAGCAAGGCCTTTAATGACAAAAAGATTAGTGCTCACCACGCCATCATACCCACTGAGAAGCCAGCTAACTTTGACCTACTAACCTCCACAGAGCGAAGTATCTATACCGTGGTGGCTGAGCACTACGCCGCTCAATTCCTTGGCGCCTATGAGTACACCGATAACATCCAGCTATTCAACTGCCTAGACGAACACTTCCAAGCGAAAGCCCGTGCTGTTCATAACATAGGCTGGCGTGCAGCATTACCCGCGAAGGATGATGTCTCTACAACACTCGCAAACTGGCAGCCTGATACTCCCCTTTGGGTTAATCGGATTATGAGCGAAGCTAAGCGCACCAGACCGCCCAATCACTACACCGATGCAACCCTTATTCAGGCGATGTCGAACATCGCTCGTTTCGTTGAGGATAAAGCGTTAGCTAAAGTGCTCCGCGACACCGATGGAATTGGCACCGAGGCAACGCGAGCAAGTATGATTGAGACCTTGGAGAAGCGCGGGTATATCATTCGCAGCCAGCGGCTGCTGTTGCCCACTGAACTTGGACACTGTCTAATTAAGAGTTTACCCGAACGTGCTGTGGCGGCCGATTTAACTGCGCAGTGGGAACGCCAACTCGACGATATTGTGAACGAGAAAGGCGGCTATCAAACCTTTATGGACACCCTATTACGCGGTGTTAATGACTTACTTATCGATAGCGATCACCGCAATTTACTAGACCTACCCGCCAAGTATCAGGCGCCAAAGTGCCCAAAATGCGACAATTCGTTAAGGCGAGGTAAAAGCAAGCGTGGTTGGTTTTGGAGCTGTACCAATAAAGCCTGCGATTATACCGCAACAGACCGCAACGGCATGCCCGGTGGGCCGCGTCGTTCAGCCGCTAAGAGCACAGCAAAGAAAACTCAGGTTAAATGCGCTGACTGCGACGGCTTTATGATACTGCGAAAGAGCAAGCGCGGCGAATTTCTTGGCTGTGAGAACTACCCTAAATGTAAGAGCACGCAAAAACTGACACCCGCTACAAAAATCACGAGTTAACAACGCTTCGAGAACGAGCGTAAAAGAACCAGCTCAAAGGGGCAGCTAACTCATAGAGATGACAGTGCCGACATCGATCAGGACCTCTGCAACTCCTGCGCGCCTTTCATTGATCTTCAATGCCCTTCAAGCCCACCAAGTTATTAATGCCTATTCGCGCAGTCAGGCGTCTCCGGGCTTACACCCTGTTTCTTCCATTCATCGGGGGTATAGGTATAGAGTGC
Source organism: uncultured Umboniibacter sp. (assembly GCF_947497555.1). Taxonomy (NCBI): domain Bacteria; kingdom Pseudomonadati; phylum Pseudomonadota; class Gammaproteobacteria; order Cellvibrionales; family Cellvibrionaceae; genus Umboniibacter; species uncultured Umboniibacter sp. The sequence goes on along the minus strand of NZ_CANMGY010000007.1, from coordinate 99,799 downwards.
TAACGCGTGCACTTGCCCGGCTAATTCTTCGCTAAGAACGGCGTAAATGGCTCGGTGACGGGCCACCTTCATCTTTCCCACAAACTCAGCGGTCACTAAGGTCACCTTAAAGTGCATCTCGGCAGCCGCTCCGGCACTATGCTTATCACCTTCGTTTTCTACCTCAAGATGATCATAGCTAAACGCTGATTTAAGCTTATCGATAATCGTTTTTTGCATTGGCCCCATGAGCAACTCCCCTATTCACTAGTCTCGCTATTGTACGATATCTTGATGCACTTGGCAGTGACTAAGATACGCTAGCTAGGCGCTAGTAAAGACAGAAAAAGTACAGGCGAAAAAAAGGGCAGCTAATGCTGCCCAAATGTTTCAGCGTATTCTTTACAGGCCGAAGGCTTTAACCACGGCAATCATCACACCGGCCGCAACGGCGGAACCAATCACCCCCGCCACATTCGGGCCCATTGCATGCATTAGCAAGAAGTTGTGCGGGTTGGATTCTAGGCCAACCTTATTCGCGACACGTGCTGCCATAGGTACCGCGGAGACCCCCGCCGCACCAATCAGTGGATTCACTTTCTGCTTCGCGAAGACGTTCATCAGTTTGGCCATTAGAACGCCGGCAGCGGTACCAATAGCAAAAGCGACAATACCTAACGCCAAGATACCTAGCGTCTTAGGGTCAAGGAACTTATCGGCGGCTAGTTTTGAACCTACCGACAAACCAAGGAAGATAGTAGTAATGTTGATCAACGCATTCTGTGCCGTATCGGACAGGCGATCTACCACACCACATTCCTTCATGAGGTTACCAAGACAGAACATCCCTAGCAGCGGTGCTGCATCGGGAATGAAGAAACCAACAAGAATCAGGACAATCACTGGGAAGGCAATTTTTTCTCGCTTTGATACCGTGCGAAGCTGCGTCATCACAATCTGACGTTCGGCTTCGGTAGTCAGTGCGCGCATAATAGGCGGTTGAATTAATGGTACAAGCGCCATGTAGCTGTATGCTGCCACCGCGATAGCGCCCAATAAATCCGGTGCTAACATGCTAGCTACATAGATCGCCGTTGGACCATCGGCACCGCCGATAATACCAATGGCAGCAGCCTCAGCGATGCTGAAGTCCATGATACCGAAGTAGGTCATCCCCACCGCACCAAGCACGGTAGCGAAAATACCGAACTGAGCCGCTGCACCTAACAGTAGGGTCTTAGGGTTTGCTAGCAGCGGGCCAAAATCTGTCATCGCGCCTACACCTAGGAAAATCACTAACGGTGCAACACCCGACGCAATCGCCACCGAGTAGAAGTTGTAAAGCGCACCATTGTTATAACCGGCGTCCTTAGCAACCGCTGCAAGCTGAGATTGAGCAGAATAAGCGCTGTTCTCAATAGCGTGAAGTACCGCATCGATATGCGCTAAGGGCATTTCGAATAGCTCTCTCGCCTTCGCGATCACCATTGGATCCTGCGCATAAATAGCCAATTCTAGTCCCGAGCTCGCTAGTCCTGCTCCTGGGATATTGGCCATAATGCCGCCAAAGCCAATCGGTACCAACAGTAGCGGCTCGAACTTCTTACGAATTGCTAAAAATAGTAATACTAAGCCTACGAGAATCATGATGGCCTGATTCATCTGAATCTGGGCTAATCCCGAGGCTAACCATAAATTTTCCATGTTAACTCCCGCTTAAGCCAGTTCGAGCAGGCTATTGCCAACCGCTACTGAATCGCCTTCTTTAACCTGAACAGAAACGACCTGTCCGGCACTTGTAGCACGAACCTCGGTTTCCATCTTCATCGCTTCGAGGACTAACACTAAGTCACCAGCAGCTACCTGATCACCAGGCTTTACCAGCACCTTAACAATATTACCTGCGAGTGGTGCCGGTAGTGGCACACCCGAAGTCGCGGCCATTGGGGCCGCGGATGCGTCCGAGTGGCGAACATTTAGATCCGCAATACCAGTGATGTCGCCACCATCGTTTACGGCAACGGTGTAGCTTTCGCCGTTTAAGCTAACGGTATAAACTTCATCACCCTGCTCATTCGTTACCGCAGGTTCCTTCCCTGGTGCAGGTTCAAAGGCAGTCGCGTCACCACGATTCTTCAGGAACTTTGCGCCTACCTGAGGGAATAATGCGTAAATAAGTGCGTCATCAACGCCCTGATCGCCATCTCGAAGACTAAAGCCCTCATCGGAGGCTAGCTTCACAACATCGCTAACTAGCTGGTCCAGCTCCGGCGCTAACAAATCAGCTGGGCGAACGGTGACTTCTTCATCTCCATTAAGTGCCCGAACCATCAGTTCTGGATCCTTAGCCGCTGGCGTTGCACCGTACTCGCCACGAAGCACACCCTGCGCTTCCTTTGAGAGGACTTTGTAGCGCTCACCGGCAATCACGTTTAATACCGCCTGAGTGCCCACAATTTGGCTAGTTGGAGTCACTAACGGCAACATACCTAAATCAGCACGAACCTTAGGAATCTCGGTAAGTACTTCATCAAATTTGTCCGCCGCGCCCTGCTCTTTCAACTGGCTTTCCATGTTGGTCAACATGCCGCCTGGCACTTGCGCTACTAAAATTCGCGCGTCGACGCCTCTTAACGAGCCTTCGAACTTGGCGTACTTCTTACGTACGTCACGGAAGTAAGCTGCGATGGAATCTAACTGTTCGATATCTAAGCCCGTGTCCCACTCTGTGCCTTGCAGCATAGCAACCACTGACTCGGTTGCACTGTGCCCATAAGTCATCGACATAGAGGAAATAGAGGTATCGACATTATCAATACCCGCTTCGATACATTTCAAAATAGTACTCGTAGAAAGACCAGTGGTTGCGTGAGCATGAAGCTGAAGCGGGATATCAACGGCGGACTTAAGTGCTTTAACTAGTTCATAACCCTCGAACGGACGAAGTAAACCAGCCATATCCTTAATGACAATGGAGTTTGCTCCCATATCCTCAAGACGGCGCGCTAGGTCCACCCAGGTCTTGGTATTGTGCACCGGGCTTGTGGTGTAGCTTAAGGTACCCTGAGCATGCTTGCCCATCTGGTTAACCGCTTTGAGTGCCGTCTCGAGGTTGCGAACATCGTTCATTGCATCAAAGACACGGAATACATCTATACCATTAATCGCGGCGCGCTCAACAAACTTCGTTACCACATCATCCGCATAGTGGCGGTAGCCTAAAATATTCTGGCCACGGAATAACATCTGCTGCGGCGTGTTCGGCATCGCCTTCTTTAGCTCACGAATCCGATCCCAGGGATCTTCGCCGAGAAAGCGAATACAGGAATCAAAGGTCGCTCCACCCCAACTCTCAAGTGACCAGTAGCCAACTTTATCCAGCTCGGCTGCAATCGGCAGCATATCGTCAATACGCATACGCGTAGCGAATAGTGACTGGTGGGCATCTCTTAGGACAACGTCGGTAATACCAACGGCTTTCTTAACTGTAGTCATAGTTATCTCTCTACTCCGCTGCGGCGCGGCCTTTGGCCACACGATGCTGAGCAATAGCTTGCTCAATAATCGACAAGGTTTTTGAATTAATTTCGGTTGATGGCACCGGTTTACGAGTCAAAACTTCTGGCTCAGCTTCTGGCAGCCAACGGTTGATAAACCACGACATTACTGTTGTCGCTACCACCAAAACGCTTAAAAAAACGAACACCGAACCCATGCCAAGCATGAGTAAATCAGCGCCCTGTTGAAGAATGTCATTTGATGACATAGCACCCCCTATTGCTATAACCACTACTCTAGAGACAACCTATACCTGCTCTAACACAGTATTGGCATGCCTAATACTGTACGTAGACACACGTAGCGAATTAGCCACTATCCGCATTATATGAAGAGGAATTCAAGAAAGATAATTCATTCGCGGAATAGTACCAATTACATAAAAGACACGTGAAATATAGCTGTAACCCTCGTGACATCTAGTTTCCAGTGAAATCATTGAAGCAATACAACCCTAACAACGACTATAAAGCGCTGCTTTATATAAGGGAGAGACATCGTTTAAGTACTGAAAAAACTCTTATGTTGGACGCTAAAGCAGTCACTCATATTTAATGAAATAAATTCGTTTGATAGCGGAACAAATCGGCTCGTGTTAAGCATGGCATGGAGTTTAGGCAGCATTAACTGTCAAGCTCGGTATTCGATCAGCACCCAATGGAGCTCTACTATCTGAGCGATGTCCACCCAAGCTCGAATCATTGACGATACCTCCCCTCCTTATTGTAGACACCCATTGGCTATAGCACGTCATCGAGAATAGTGCTCTCAGCTCACTACTCGCTAGCAACTTTCTCGCACTGAAAGACGCCCATGATCGGAAACTATCTACGGCGAAAAAGTAGTACTAGACTACCGATTTAAGCGATCTAGTAATCGAAGAACTCCCGAGCACCGCAGCTAGAATGACCATTCAGTCGAAGAAAAACTACCCTTTATCTGCTATTCATGACTTCGAAGTGGAAAATTCACTTGCTTTCTACTCATTGACTCATTAATCTGAGACTAATTAAATGATGAAAGATCCGTATGTAGGTTGAAAATCTGTGAGATCGGTCACAATTGCAAAACCTTTAGGACAGAGAGTTTTAAATTATCGGAGCAGTCGCTCTAAGGGGAAATAAATGATTTTACGTAAACTTGCCGCAGTAACAATTGCTTCTTCGGTTATGGCTTCGGGCGCATTTGCAGCTTCTGATACGGCCGATACATCAGTAACGCTCACGCTCAATGAAGCAGTTGAAGTCGTTACAGCTACAACATTAGCATTTCCAACAGACTCAGATAGTGGCGCTAGCGTTGTAGAAGCTAACGGCCTTTGCACTTGGTCTAGTACTGGCAACTTTAACCTTACCGTAGCAAGCGCGAATAGCTTTAACCTTGTTAATAGTGTTATTACCGGTGGTGCTACTGCAGGCCTTGATGCCAGTGAATCAATAGGCTATTCACTTGAAACAACATCAGGCTCACTAGATTTAACCGACGGATCGACTTACACCGTAGCGTCTGGGCCATTGACAAATTCTGCTGCTCGCTGTACATCCACCCCTGATTGGGTTTCAGTGACAGCTACTTTGGACGAAACAACTGGCTCTAAGGAAACGGGTAGCTACTCAGATACCGTCACCTTCACTATCGAGTCTGTGTAATCTAGCGAAGCTAAAAAAGAGCCGTCAGAACTAATGACGGCTTTTTTATCAATACCCTTATAAGATTGTTAGCGCCATAAGCTTTAACAGAAATAAAATTAATCTATTGGCACTTCCTCGTCGTGGAGCACTAGAAATGAAAATTTTTACCGCTGTATCAACTTTGATGCTTGGCATTGCAGCATCAGGTCAGCTAAATGCTGATACCGCAACCGGTGATGTCACTGTCACATTAGATCTTCCTACCACTGCGGAACTTCGCCTGGGAGGAAGCCCTACATCGTCGTCCGCAGCAATTGAACTCTTGTGGAATGGAACAGCTACTGGTAACACCACAGACTCCGTAGATGTGTGTATTTTTAGCGGCAGCCTTCCTTATACCCTAACTATCACCGGCGATGAACGTTTAGAATACGCAAGCAGTGAAATTGCATATGACGTATGGTTCGATGATGAAGACGAGAACCAGAACTTCAATGTTGATGGTGGCGTAGTAGCTATTGATGAAGCCGATGTGATCTCTGAAACATCACGCTGTTCATTAGCGCCAGGGCAAGTTAGTGGAGCGTTAGTATTCCGTGTTCAAAACGCAGCCATTGCAGCCGCTCCAGGTGGTGTTTATTCAGACACGGTTAACCTTTTACTATCTGTCGATTGATCAATACCCTATCACCGAGCAGCAGATGAAAACACCTCTTTATCGAGGTGTTTTTTTTCGACAATAACGCCTCACTGAATCTATTAATCAACTAGCTAGACCACTATCAATCCGTTTACAACTCGCTTAGAGTCCAACTTGAGCGACAATAGTTAGTTGCGATAGCGATTCAAATGATATGTTTAGCTGAAGTTTATCTCGGACAAATAACTAACGTTATAGAACGGCCAGTGTTTAGCCGTGGTCTCGTTGACTAAGCGAGTTACTCACACTGCAAACTACCAATAGATGCTACACCGGATCGACTTTTATATTCAGGCACCGCAGCAGTACAGCTAAACTCTCTCGTTTGAAACGTTAAAACGGTAGTATCTTGCGTCATCTCGGCCTGAAACAGGCCAAATTCATCAGTGACCGAAAAGCCTGGAATCCCCCCGACAACCGCGTTAGCAACTGGTTCCCCGTTCGGTAAAAACACTTGGCCAAATACCACATCTACCATAGCGACGTCCCAACTTAGATCAACTACGTTACCTGGGTAAAGTGTCACTGATCTCACATCACCTTGAACATCTGCAAAGCCATTACCTCGGGCTCTCAGTTCAACTTCATAGGTTTCAAATGGACGCAAAGTTACTACCGTTGCTGTACCTGCAATGGCATAGGCCACAGGGCGCTTATCAACCAGGACATCAAACCAAACCCCATCTAGCTCGCCAGCTAGATTAATAACAACAGCTGACTGACTCTGCTGCTGTCCGCCCACCGCAAGATTTTCGTCGGTAATGATGAACGAGGTTGATGCGTTAAGATTAAAAGTGTCGGCCTTCTGGCCGTTACGATCAATCCGCTCAACTTGAGAGCGAATACGTCCATAACGAAAAGCGTGATCGTAACCCAATGAAACACCAGAAATATCTGACTGACTATATGCATTAGCGCTCAATCGCAGATCTGATAGGAACTGGTCACCGTCATTCCAGTCAGCGTTGACTTCAAGACTTCGCTCATCTTCATAGGAGTCAGTAGCCGCTATATAGTCTTGTCGATAACCAGGCTCTACTCTGTAACTGAAGTTACCATCATCGATACGTAACGTCAGAGTAAAGAGTGCGAGCCAGTCATCATTCTCCTTACTAAGCTCCACCCGGCCATATAAATCTGAGCCAAAAACGTCATAGGCAGGAGCAGTATAGCGGAAGGTATAGGTCTTCAACTCGTCCTGAGCAAAACGTTCATTGTATCGCGCTTGTAAGGCGAAGTAGCCGAAATCCGTCGAACGCTGAATGGATAAACTACCCTGAGTCAGCGAGTTACCAAGCAATGACCTAGTAAGGTTTGGATTGATATTATCGTCAAAGTGCGGATTCTCGATATATCGTATATTCGCAGCCATCGACCAACGATTGAGATTAAAGTTTGAGTTGACATTGACACCGTAAGCATCGTTATCCGAATACGCTATCGAGGTCTGTAATTCATGGTAACGTCCGATGTTAAATAAATCGAACTCCGCCATAGTTTCGTAATTATGAGCTGCTAAACCACCACCAACACCAATGGTGTCAGTTATTCGTCTGGAGTAACCAGCCCGAACAATCCAATCTTCATCCGGCTGTCGTAACACCCTGTCCTCGGTAATTTCGGTGGCTTCCCCCAACTCAAAATACCATTCGGCTTCATCCTTCGGGGGTAATCGTGAAGACTTTACATAGAATCGAGTTTCAATCGTCGAGCGGCCCGATGAATCCGTGATTTCAATATCGATATCATAACTACCACCCGGTAACGCAGTGGTATCAACAATTTGGTTACCTGCATCGTAGTTTTGCGCTGAAATTAATCTACCATCTTTATAAATGGCAACGCGAGAACGGGATGAGAGAAACACCGTGACCTCATTACCCGCCGACTGCCTTAAATCAGTACGAGTATCGATACTCGTACCCATACTGACACCACGCATGCTTCCACCATAACCGAAACTAAGTAGTGAGCTATCCGTATTAAAGTAGCCCGCACGATAACTTAGGCCTTCGTAGTCTCGCTGCAATGCGAACTCATCGATGTTTAATTCGTCGTTGGCGTAGTTGAAATCAGTCACTAAACGGTTCTCGCGCCAAGCAGCAGTGTTAGTTCCCGCCACCGAGTAAACCGCCGCTGGATCATCAATATTACCGGACGTCGCCAAATAGAGACTTTGCATCATAGAGCCTTTAGCTGAACTTGGTGGTAAATATTTTTGTACACCAGCCGACCTAACGGCTAATTGTTCGGGATTAATAAAGACGTCAACACGAAATCGCGACTCATCGAAAATTACCCCAGCGACCAGTGGCGTTGCTTTTAACTCCCCACAGCCAATTGTGCTTCGAGAACCACAAGCGAAAACCGAATTCGGGTCTAACGCTCCCGTTAATGACTGCGTCACTCGCGCGGGTTCAAGCAAATCAGGTAGTCGCTCAACAATTAAAGACGGGTCTTGAAATTCAACTCGATCCGGGGTGAATATGATCATATAGGCGCCTATCCGCCTACCACCAAAGAATACATCGGCACGAGTTATCTGAGGCTCTAGAAGTGACTCAAAACCTGGTGGGACCCAAGCCGTGGCCTGAATAGGGGCGCTATCGGAATCCTGACTAAGAATTTCAGCATCGTCGAAACCAAAGCGACGCGCTCGCTCCAACCAGTTATAGGCAATAGTCGATGGCGCGGCCGCGGTCCGTAAACAGCGAAGTGGAGACTCGCTCGCGATATCCAAATGCCAACCGTAGCGCTCAGCCATGTTATCACGCTGTACTTCAACAACTTCTCGTTGTAACGAGCAAAAAAACTGTACACGAGAAGTCTGTTCATTAACGTAGTCACCAGAAGGAGAACTAGTAATATAATCATCGCCGCTCTGAGCAAATAAATTAATACACAGAAGGCTACAGCACGCAAGAATAATGGCGCGAGACACAGGTTACTCCAAGGTTTACGATCCACAAATTTATGGTGATTCGATAGTTATAATCTTATTCTTATCTAGGTAAATCTACCAGCTAACCGTACGGCTACCTGCGAAGGTAGTAAGCCGATACGTGGCTAACATCTCTTCACTCTCAAGTTCAACTTCCCATGTATTTCCTGCATAGAGGCGAGTTGTTGGGAGGTTAGAACAATTCTCCGCTAAACACTGCTTACCATCTGCTAACAGAACGTAGCTATTACCGCGGTTCTCGAACTTCAACGTATTTGCATCGCGCGTGACAACTAACTCTTCGCGAGGATTCTCGGGTAATACCAAAACAAGTAGTTGGTAGGCTACAACGACACGAACTACGGATGATTCAGATTCTGCTAATGGTGGCAGAATTGGAGTAACGTTTACTCGATAGACTTTATCAACCTGACCTGGCTCCGCCAGTGCCACTAACCTGACTGCTCTCTCACTCTGAGGAGGAAGAACAAATTGCTTTGGCGTGGCTAGGAGTGTCATATCAGACAAACTAGTAACTATTTCACGAACTTCCTGTTGAGTGCCCGGCTGAAGCACGTCAAGGACTTCAACTTGAACATACATTTGATCATCACCGCGATTACTGACGCGAATATCTTGCTGCGGCGCCTGCCCGGCAACAAACTCGACAATAGAACGATCAACAAACATGTTGGCGTGCGCAAAATCCGCGAAAAAGAAAGCGATTAATACTGACGAAACCAGCTTCATCATATGCAAAATTCCTCAAAAATATCTACTGTGTTGCTACCGTAAGTGAAACGGCGCCACTAAACAAACCCGCTTGCGACAAAACCAAATCTTCACTGAGAAATGTAATTGAAAAACGAGCATTCGGCGCTCCGTTACAATCCAAGCCCACAGTTTCTAATTCATACGGTGCAGATTCAATACCCGCCGCTAATTGAACGTCTACAGGTTGCGCTAAATCGCCATTGAAACTGAATGTATACGGTAAAATTGACCCATCTTCCCCAATCAACTCGAAAGGCGAACCATCACCCGCGGCTCCAGAAGCTGTCAATACATAATCAGAGTTCGTATTTCCGACAACACAAAACTCCTGAATAAAGACTACATCTTGAGTACGATCACTAATATCTAAAACGATATCGGTAACATCGGTGATTAAAATATTCGGTAAAATACTAATTTGAATAGTGGTGTACGCCGTCGATGTTTCCCCCCACTCGCCTTGTTCTGCAGCAAACACATTTGCCACTACTAAGAATGAGAGTAAAAAATAGTTTACAGATAAACGCGGCACAGCATTCCCCTCAAAAATTAGAAAATAAACATTATGTGAAGTGTGCCACAGAACAAAAATAAATAGTAGTGGATAGGACAACCAAGGCTGGCTTAAATGATACTGATCGTTACCTGAGTTTTGGCTTTCAGTTCATCAATGAAGAGGTTATTCGCTTGCGCAATGGATAACGCTGATCGCGGCTGAAGACTAAGAAGGCTCATGAGCAAATTAGCTCGTTGAGCGGGCTCATTAACAAATGCCTCCTCTCTGAACTGAGCTAAAGCACCGGCGAATGTTGAGTTCGATTGCTCATCAACCTCCGGACTTTGCGTACCCGATGAGCCAAGTAGCCCTAATGTCGACTCACGCACCAAATCTAAGCTTTTTAAATTTGCTGAGCGAGTGAGTGCGCTATTGACAGAGAGTTCTTGACAGATGGCTCGATCACGATACTTAACTTGCTTACAAAGTACAGTCCGTAAAGCCCTTACCTCACCATTAGCTTCTGCAAGATTTACTGTTATCTGAACGGTTTTTGTTGCACTTTCCTGCCCATGAGCAAGGGAAACACTAAGAAAACATGCTAAGATTAAAAAGAACTTATATTTCACTGAACCGCCTCCATCTAAAACTGAGGATAGTTCAATTTCAAACAAAATCGAGATTTTCTTTGACCGCTCATCTAGATCAAATCGCTCAAAAATACCCAAAAATACGATTTAGCCTCGCACCAATGGAAGGCGTTGTTGACGCTACAATGCGTCATATTTTGACGCGCGTTGCTAAGGTAGATCTTTGCGTCACCGAATTTCTGAGAGTTACTACGCAGCTATACCCAAACAAAGTTTTCTATAAGAATTGTCCCGAGTTACTTACTGACAGCCATACGGCGAGCGGTGTACCTGTCGTACTTCAGCTTCTTGGCGGACAGCCCACCCCAATGGCTGAAAACGCTGCCCGTGCGGTCGAGCTAGGCGCGATAGGCATCGATCTAAATTTCGGTTGCCCGGCTAAAACCGTCAACAACTCCGATGGCGGTGCTGCCCTATTACAATATACCGACCGTCTTTACGATATTGTTGCGGCCGTTCGTCGTTCTGTGCCCGATAAGATTCCTGTTACTGCGAAGATGAGACTTGGATTCAATGATCGCGAGCTTATGTTCGAAAATGCTCGAGCTATTGAAGCTGGCGGTGCCGAAAAGCTAACCATCCATGGACGAACTAAGAAGGATGGCTATAAGCCACCTGCTGACTGGGAAGCCATTAAGCAAATTAGCGATACTATCTCGATTCCGGTTGTTCCTAATGGTGATATCGGGTCGGTGGCCGCCTTTGAGGCGTGTCATGCTATTCATGGCGCTACCGAGTACATGCTGGGGCGTGGACTTCTTGCTAACCCGGGACTTATTAGAGAGCTCCGGAGCGACAACGGGAAATTCAGCTGGAGCGAACTCCTCCCGTTCATTCTTGAATTTCAATATGCCGAGATGACAATTGGCCTCCGAAAGCATCAGGGACACCGCCTCAAGCAGTGGCTTGCCTACTTAAAGACACACTACGCTGAAGCCGCTGTATTTTTTGAACAGATCAAGCGCTTAAAGGAACCCGAATTACTCGAAGCTGCGCTGCTGGCTGAAATAAATAAATATCCTTCTTAGCCTAACCATGACCGAGCCTAACGCACTGGCATCCTAACGACTGATCTTCCTGATTTCGTTGCAACGATCAATTCCACTCCTCGACTTCAGATAACGGTATAAATAATAGCAGTAATTAGATGGCGTTGGTAAACCCAAAAAGACGATCGCAAACGCATGACGAACTGAAACATTCAAAGGCCGAAGTAAGCTAAAAACGTTTTGGTTGGGGATGTTCGTGCAGGTTTGGTAGAAACAAAAAAGGCTTACCAATTGGTAAGCCTTTTTTTATATGGCGCGCTCGGGAGGATTCGAACCTCCGACCGCCTGGTTCGTAGCCAGGTACTCTATCCAGCTGAGCTACGAGCGCGTAGATCTCAAGTGGGGCGAACTATACGGTTTCAACGGTCTGTCGTCAACACTAAAAATGAAAAAAACATGAAAAAACAACAACCTATGCATAACCCCGTACGCCACAGATACAAAACAACCCTCAGGTGCTCAATAGGTTTCCATGATCGTCAACCTGCATTAATCTCTGATCTGTTTGATGAATTTATCAACAGCCGCCGATCTATAAGACCGCCATTAGTATGAGATGATGAGAAGTGATAGCTTGCTCGTTAACGGGCTATTCAAAGGACGAAAAAAAAGGCCTACCGTCGGTAAGCCTTTTTCTTCAATATGGCGCGCTCGGGAGGATTCGAACCTCCGACCGCCTGGTTCGTAGCCAGGTACTCTATCCAGCTGAGCTACGAGCGCGCAATTGCGTTTCATCTTTAAAGTAAAGATGGCGGAGAGAGAGGGATTCGAACCCTCGATCCAGTTTCCCAGATATACCCTTAGCAGGGGCACGCCTTCAGCCACTCGGCCACCTCTCCAACGCGGAAAGAATAATACCATAACGTTTTTAAAATCAAAGCCCCGAACGTTAAAAAAATGAAAATATTTAATAAAAACAACGAATTAAGTTACTTGACAAAATTAAAGCGCATAAAAAAAGCGACCGCAGCCGCTTTTTACCAATAATATCAGTGAGTTAGCTTGAGGATTACTCTTTAGTGCCACTCAATTCAAAGGCTGAATGGAGAGCGCGAACAGCCAACTCCATGTATCGCTCTTCAATGACTACACTGGTTTTGATCTCAGAGGTCGTAATAAGCTCAATATTAATATTATCATCCGCCAACGCACTGAACATCGTTGCCGCTACACCAGCGTGAGAACGCATACCAACACCAACAATAGAAACCTTAGCAATACGATCATCGGTTTCAACCTGTTTGGCACCTAAACGCTCAACAACTGCCTCGAGAACTTCTAAGGTACGCGCTAAATCGCCTCGCGATACCGTAAACGTTAAATCCGTAGTGTTATCAACGCCAGAGTTCTGCACAATCACGTCAACTTCGATATTCGCTTCACTCACGGGAACTAATACTCGTGCAGCCACACCAGGCTGATCCGGCACTCCACGAACTACTACCTTTGCCTCATCACGTGTGAACGCAATGCCTGAAACTATCGCTCTTTCCATATCTTCCTCTTGATCTAGCGTAATCAGTGTACCGGGCCCATCCTTAAAGGATGACAGCACGCGCAGCGGGACGTTGTATTTTCCCGCAAACTCCACTGATCGAATCTGGAGTACCTTCGAACCCTGACTTGCTAATTCCAGCATCTCTTCGAAGGTAATCTTCTCTAAACGTCGTGCCCCTTCACAGATACGAGGGTCGGTCGTATAAACTCCGTCCACATCGGTGTAGATTTGACATTCGTCGGCTCGCAATGCGGCCGCCAATGCCACGGCAGTTGTATCCGAACCACCTCGGCCAAGGGTTGTAATATTCCCCTTTGCATCAGCGCCCTGGAACCCTGCGACTACAACTACCCTTCCCTGAGACAACTCACCACTAATTCGTTCTTCATCAATTTTCTCAATACGAGCTTTGGAGTGTGATTCGTCAGTTAAGATCCGCACCTGAGAACCGGTAAATGAAATAGCCGGCACACCACGCTTATGTAACGCAATGGATAGCAATGCAATGGTCACCTGCTCGCCGGTTGACAGCAGGACATCCATTTCACGTGTTGATGGTCGATCCGACAATTCGTTGGCCAAGCCTAACAGACGATTAGTTTCGCCACTCATGGCTGAAACAACCACTACGACGTCATTGCCCGCCTGCTGTGTTGCCGCAACACGGTCCGCCACCGCTTCAATACGCTCTATAGTGCCTACTGAAGTTCCACCGTACTTTTGTACCAATAAACTCATTAACTTATATTTCCACGTCTTCGCTCTAAATGAGTCGATCAGTTATTTACGAGGTCTGTTCCTCAACCCAATTTGGCACGGCCGCGAGAACCTGTGGGAGCTTCGCGAGTCCAGTACCGCCGCCCTGAGCCATGTCAGGTCGACCGCCGCCCTTACCATCAAGTTGAGGGGCTACGAATCTCATCAAGTCACCCGCTTTTAGCTGACCGGTAAGATCCTTGGTTACACCTGCAATGAGGGCAATTTTGTCGCCATCATTCGCAGCAAGTAGCAGAACACCACTACCTAATTTATCCTTTAACTTATCACTTAAATCCCGCAGTGCATCGGCCGGAGTGCCTTCTAAATGAATTGCCAACACCTTAATACCGCCCACTTCAACCGCGCGATTCACGAGATCACCACTGGAGGCGGCCGCTAACTTTGCCTTAGCCGCCGAGAGTTCTTTCTCGGCGCGCTTGGCGCCCTGCAATACCTGATCCAACTTATCTGCTAGGTTCGCTGGCTGAGATTTAAGTTGCTCTGCCAACTGTGCCAAGAGTGCTTCCTGGCTCGCCACGATATCGTAAGCCGCTTTTCCCGTTACCGCTTCGATACGGCGGATGCCTGAGGCAACACCCTGTTCGTTAACGATCTTGAACAGCGCTATATCCCCAGTTCGATCAACGTGCGTACCACCACAAAGCTCAACGGAGAAACTGTCGACGCCCATCGAAAGCACGCGAACCTCATCGCCGTACTTTTCACCGAAGAGCGCCATCGCGCCCTCGGCCTTGGCTTCATCCATCGACATAGTCTGCGAGCGAACTAAGGTATTAGCGCGAATATGTTGGTTAACAATAGCCTCGACCTTGCGCAATATCTCACTTGAAAGCGCCTCATTGTGCGAGAAGTCGAAACGCAAGCGATCCGGGTTCACCATTGAACCCTTCTGCATCACGTGGTCACCCAACTCAGCACGTAAGGTAGCGTGTAAAAGGTGCGTAGCCGAATGATTCAATGCGGTGGCTCTGCGATTAATTGAGTCAACTTCAGCTGTTAACTCGTCACCCACCTTAACACTGCCGGTTTTCACTGTAATGTGATGTAGCTGATTTCCCGAGGCCAAGGTTGTGTTGTTCACAACGAGCTCGGCGGTATCGGAGAATAGCACTCCAGTATCGCCTACTTGGCCACCCGATTCACCGTAGAAAGGCGTAACGTCCAGCACTACAATGCCTTCATCACCGATGGATAAGGATTCAACTTGCTCACCTGCGCTCAGAACGGCAACGACCTTGGTCGTCGATGCCAAGGCATCGTAACCACAGAATTCCGTCTCACTATCGAGTTTGATGGCATCGGTGTAATCAACCTTGAAAGAACCAGCTGCACGAGCGCGTTCACGCTGTGCATTCATCGCCTGCTCATAGCCTTCAAGATCAAGGGTTAAACCGCGTTCTCGCGCTAAATCATTGGTGAGATCAGTGGGGAAACCATAGGTGTCGTACAACTGGAAAATTACCTCACCGGGAATCACGGTTCCATCTAACTTCGCTAGCGCCGCATCTAGCACTGACAATCCTTTTTCAAGGGTACGCGCAAACTGTTCTTCTTCTGCCTTAAGGGCCGCCGCGATTTTGTCGTGCTGTTCAACGAGTTCCGGGTAAGCGTTGCCCATCTGTTCCGCCAAGGCGTCAATTAATGTGTAAAAGAAAGGCTTTGACTGACCTAACTGATAACCGTGACGAACAGCCCGACGAATAATACGACGCAGCACATAGCCGCGACCTTCATTCGATGGCATCACACCATCACAGATTAGGAAGCTACAGGACCGAATATGATCTGCGATCACCCGTAATGACTTATTCTCAAGGTCTACACCGCCGGTTGCTTTAGCCGCAGCCTTCAACAGGCCCTGAAAAATATCGATATCGTAATTGTTGTGAACGCCCTGCATCACCGCAGCGATGCGCTCTAGGCCCATACCGGTGTCAATTGAGGGGTTTGGTAACTCTACCAATTCGCCTGACGCTTGACGTTCGTATTGCATGAAGACTAAGTTCCAGATTTCGATATAACGATCCAAATCATCGTTTTCACTGCCTGGTGGTCCACCTGGTACATCTTCGCCGTGATCGTAAAAGATCTCCGAGCTTGGACCACAGGGCCCCGTGTCACCCATCTGCCAAAAGTTATCTTCATCTAAGCGGGAGAAACGTGACTTATCGATACCAATCTCGTTGAACCAGATATCAGCCGCTTCGTCGTCGGAGACATGAACTGTCACCCACAGTTTTTCCTCGGGAAGACCTAACTCTTTTGTGAGGAAGTCCCAGGCAAAGCGAATCGCATCTTGCTTGAAGTAGTCACCAAAACTGAAGTTACCCAGCATTTCGAAAAAGGTATGGTGGCGAGCGGTATAGCCCACGTTTTCCAGGTCGTTATGCTTACCACCGGCACGGACACAGCGTTGCGAACTAGTCGCTCGATTGTAACCACGCTGTTCGTCACCTAAAAAAACATCCTTGAACGGAACCATTCCTGCATTCGTAAACAACAACGTTGGATCGTTACCAGGAATCAGCGAGCTACTTGGCACCACTTGGTGAGATTTAGCTGCGAAATAATCTAAGAAAGCTTGACGAATATCGGCACTTTTCATTTTGAGAAAAACCACTCTTTTCTATATCGATGGAGTATAGCGACCTGTAAGTCACCAAACTATTGCTATTGCGAATAGCAATCATAAGTTTTGAGCTTGATTAAAGCCCCTGCTCGGTAAGCGTTTGGCCACCTAGCACATGAATATGGAGGTGGAAGACAGTCTGTCCACCTGCTTCGCCGTTATTAACGATAAAACGACAACCCTCGGCAATACCGAGTTCCTTGGCCTGCTGACGAGCAACTAATAGCAGATGCCCCAACAGCGACTGATCACTAGATTCAGCATCGGTCAGCATTTTAATGGGTCGTTTTGGGATAACCAAAACGTGCACCGGTGCCTGAGGCGAAATGTCATTGATCACAATACAGTGTTCATCCTCAAATATTTTCGGCGCGGGTATCTCGCCACTAATGATCTTTCCGAAAATCGTATCACTCATTAGGCGTCTGCACTCATCTCACTCGCGTCAATGCGACGAGCTTCCGCTTCTAGCATAACCGGGATGCCATCGCGAATGGGATAGGCCAAACCGGCGGCTTTGGAGATCAACTCTGCTCTATCACGATCATAAACCAACGACGTTTTGGTAACGGGACACACTAAAATACTCAACAATTTCTCATCAATCATAATTTTCTTCACTCTGCTAATGAACGATTGCCGGTATTCGGCCAACTCGCTTCTAGTAATAATTGTGTATCTACGCGCTGGTTCATCCAGTTCATTCGCCAATCGAGATGTGGCCCGGTTGCACGGCCACTAGCTCCAATGAGACCAATCACTTCACCCACTTCAACCACGTCACCTACCTCAACATTGACGGCTGAGAGGTGTAAAAAACTGGAGGTAAGATTTGCCCCATGGGCTATAATAATCGTCCCGCCCGAATAGAACAAATCGGATTCCGCTAAAACCACTTCTCCGGCGATAGGCGCTTTGACAGCGGTACCCGTAGGCGCGGCAATATCAAGTCCGTAGTGGGGCCTACCAGGCGTGCCATTATAGACACGTTGGCTACCATATACACCCGAGATCCGACCCTCTGCAGGGATTATCGCGTCTGCCTTCCAGTAATCAGCCGAAACCGGCTTAGCCTTCGCTGCAACCACCAGCGCGCTCTCTGCACGAATACGGGCTAAATCATCGTCACTCGGCGTAACCGTTCGCTGCGGCACGCCCTCGATAATCGATACGTTGTACTCTCGCGGTTGGACTAGAATGGCCGCTACCGCCTCTTTCCCCAATGGGGTTTTGCGCCATAGGGTATGTTCGCCAACGATATCACGTCCAAAACCAATGACGAATTGCCCGTTGTCATCCGCGCTAAAGCTTTGCTCCAGGAAAATAAGCTGATCACCAGGGCACGTCTCCCCAGACAATAACGCCCCGGAAATGGTCTCTTCAGCAATTTGAACTGATTGTTCACAGGCGAATGCCACAGAGTTCAACGAAACTGCTGCGATGAGTACGAATTTTAACATCCTATTCCTCGTGCTTTACCTAGAGATAGTTAATTAATTACTGATACAATAACACCACTCCAACGGAAGCGCGAAACGATGTTAAATATTGTACTCTTTGAACCGGAAATACCGCCTAACACGGGCAATATTATCCGCTTGGCGGCCAATACCGGCTGTCGACTTCACCTCGTACAGCCGCTTGGCTTTGAGTTAGACGATAAGCGTCTGCGTAGAGCAGGATTAGACTATCACGAGTTTAGCGAAGTTCAGATTCATGCTAACTGGGATGAATGCCTCGCAGCCCTTGGCGACAGCCGACTCTTCATGCTTACCACTAAGGGTACGCGCCAACCCGACCAAGTGGGCTTTATTGCCGGTGATACCTTGGTTTTTGGTCCCGAATCACGAGGTTTACCTGATGAGGTGAGAAATTCAGTGCCTGAGGATCAGCGCCTACGTCTGCCGATGATGCCAAATAGCCGCAGCTTAAACCTCTCTAACGCCACCGCAATCATGGTTTATGAAGCATGGCGCCAATTAAATTTTCAAGGAGCTGAGTAAACCATGGCCCAAGTACTCGTCGCCGTAGCCAGCGTTACTGGTACCGCTCGCGATATCGCCAATGAAATCATTGCCACCAGCGAACACATTATCGAAGTTGAAGCCGCTGAGCTTATCCGTAAATGGAACGATGACGCTGAAAATATTCTGCTCATTATCACTTCAACCACGGGCGCGGGCGACATTCCCCCGCCACTGAACGGTTTCCATCAAACGCTCACCACCGAGTTCCCTCGAATTGCAGGGCAACGCTTCGCGCTCATTGCGCTAGGCGATAGCAGCTATAGCACCTTCGCTGAAGCGGGTAATGCGCTTGAACACGCGCTCGAAGACATCGGCGCAGTGCAGCTTTGTCAGCGCTTAACCTTGGATGCCACCGAGCACTTCGAACCGAATAGTGATGCCCTAGCGTGGTTTAATACGGAGCTCTCTCAGTATGTCGGTTGATAAGGTGGGGCTGTTCTACGGTTCGAGTACCTGCTATACGGAAATGACCGCAGAAAAGATTCAGCAGGCTTGGGGAGACAAGATTACCCTACATAATGTTGGCGAAGACCCCGTTCAACTCATGGAAGACTACCAATTCCTTATCGTTGGCATTCCAACTTGGGACTATGGTGAACTTCAGGAAGATTGGGAAAATATCTGGGACGAACTCAGCGAGCTAGACCTAAGTCATTGTCGTATAGCCTGCTTCGGCCAGGGTGACCAAATTGGTTATCCGCAGTGGTATCAGGATGCCTTGGGTTATCTACACGATAAACTCACGCTTGCGGGGGCTACCATGGTTGGTTACACCCCCACCAGCGGCCATACCTTCGAGGAATCCCAGGGTCTCACCGACGATGGTACTCAGTTCCTCGGCTTGGCGCTGGACGATGAAAACCAATTCGAGTTGAGTGAGGCGCGCTTGGCAAGCTGGTTGCAACAACTCGACACTGAATTCAATGGTTAATGCCTCGGCCAGCACCGCGGGAGCACTGAGCTAAATGGAATGGCGTGATGGTGCCCCGTTTAATCGTCAGTTTGATGACGTTTACTTCAATACGGAAGGCGGTTGTGAAGAGTCCGATTACGTCTTTATTCAGGGTAACGACCTCCCTAGTCGCTTCAGTGAACACCAATACGGTAGTTTTAGCATCCTGGAAACGGGCTTTGGTACTGGTCTTAACTTCCTGGGTTCGGCCCATCAATTCTTGGCAAATAACACGAGTGGACACCTCAACTTCATTAGTATTGAAGCCTTTCCGCTTACTCGTGACGAACTTCGCGCCGCCCACCAGTCCCTAAATCGCTACCAGCAAGAAGCCGGGTGGCTGCAACAGGCTTGGCCTAGCGCCTGCGACGATACCCAAACCATGATCATCCATCCGCGTATCAGCTTAACGGTGATCTTCCTACCCGTTGGCGAAGCCCTGAGCCAGTTAATTGTGTGCGAACAATCGCAGACTCAAGCCTGGGTACAACCCTGTTTTGACGCCATCATGCTCGATGGCTTTAGCCCTGCGAAGAACCCAGACATGTGGTCAGCCTCGGTGATGCAGCAACTTGCCGTACTGAGCCACTCAAATACCACCCTAGCCACCTTTAGCTGTGCGCGCATGGTGCGTGATAATTTGCAGGACGCCGGCTTTTCGCTGCAAAAACGCCGCGGCATCAATAGTAAACGAGAAGTACTTAGTGCCAACGCCGCCACCAGGGAGAAGCCAGCTATCCCCTGCGCCACAACACGCAGCTCAAAGCACGAGGCACCCTGGTGGAGCTACCCTGCTCTCCCACCCGCTCAACGCGTAGCCGTTATAGGGGCGGGCTTGGCAGGTTGTCAAACCGCCGCTCGACTTGCGGCAAGAGGTCTATCGGTAAGCCTGTTCGATCGCCATTCAGCACCGGGACTCGCTGCATCCGGCAATCCTCAGGGAGTGCTCTATACCAAGTTCTCACACCGTAGAGAACCCCTGAGTGATCTAGCACTGCAGTGCTATCAGTTGGCGCAGCCGTATTATCGCCACCAGCTTAAGGTTGATGCGCCCTGGAGTGGTGTCTTACAACTCCCTAAAAACCAGAAAGACGCCAATTTGCAGGCGTTGGTAGCGGAACGCTTCGCCGAACAGCCGGAGCTCATCAGCCTGTTAGATCCACAGCAAGCCAGTGACATAGCCGGTATTGATATTCAATCCAGTGCGCTCTGGTTCCCCAGCGGCACTTGGATGAGACCTCCACAGACCTGTCAGCAGCTAATTGATGATAATCCGCTCATAACGTCCCACTTTAATTCCCCGGTAGAACGGTTGAGCTATTGCTCGGTTGATCAGCAGTGGACGGTCCACTGTCAAGCGGCACTTAACGAACACACGTTCGATCAAGTTGTTTTATGTAATGCCTATGAGGCCCAAGCGCTCCTAAATCCCGAGTTACCGCTAAAAACTCGTACCATTCGGGGTCAGATAGACCGAGTCCAAGGCCAAATTCTTAACCAGCTCAATACCACCTTAACGGGTGAAGGTTATATCGCTACCGATAGTGATTCCCAGGGAACCATCGGCGCAAGTTTCATCGTCGACGATGTGGATGCGAGTATTCGCGCCCAGGAATCCGAGCAGAACCTAGCGCTCGTGGGGCAACTTTCACCGCAACTCCAGTCTGAGCACTCGGGTTTACAGCTAACGGCTAGTCGAGTCGCATTTCGCTGTGCCTCGGCCGATTACATGCCAATTGCCGGCCCCGTTCCCCAGTACCGTAAAATGGTTGAAACCTTCGCGCCGCTGCGCAAGAATCGACGCATGGATATTCGCAACTATGGGCACTACCACCCGGGACTTTGGCTTAACATCGCTCACGGCTCTAAGGGTTTGAACAGCACGCCGTTGATCGCTGAGACGATCAGCGCAATGGTCTGCGGAGCCCCCGCGCCATTGAGTCAGCGTTTGCAACGCGCAGTTCATCCAGCACGATTCCTGATGCGCGATATTTTTCGTAGGGTCGCAGAATGATCGTTAGTCATTCCGTCCGCATATTCTTTTTAGTCTGCTGGCTACTTATCGGTAGCACTGTTCGCGCTCAGGTCACTGAAAGCCCTAACTGGGAAGTTACTGCTCAATACCCGCACCCTAGCCATGCCTTTACGCAAGGCTTGAACTATGTCAATGGCGCACTCATTGAAACCACCGGTAAACGTGGCTTATCCCGAGTCCTTCGCTACGTCCCAGGACAACTCCCCGATGGCGCTATCGCCACCCTTCCACGACAGTACTTCGGCGAAGGATCGGTGGTCATTGACGACCAACTCCTGTGGTTAAGTTGGCAGCGCGGCCAAGCATTTTGGATAGATCTAAGCACTGGATCTCGCTCTAACGCGTTCCGCTATGATCACGAAGGCTGGGGACTCGCATTGAGTCCCAACAAAACCGAACTCGCCGTCTCCGATGGTACAGACGTCATCCGTATTTGGAATCAGAAGGGCGAAGTACTGCGAACGATTTTGGTCCGCCAAGGCGAGTACAGCTGGCATTACCTCAACGAATTAGAATGGATTGGCAACACCATCTTTGCTTTTGTGTGGATGAACGAGAAGTTACTTGCCATCGACGCAGACAGTGGTGAGGTGAAGCAAATTTATGACTTAGCCCCGCTCAGAGACATCCAAAGTGAACAACAGCGTATCACTCGCCATCACACCCTTAACGGCATTGCCTATGATCCCGAGGATGGTCAGTTCTTTGTCACGGGAAAAAACTGGTCCACGCTCTACAAGATAGAATTTGAGGGTTGGGAGTGAAGCAGTGGTGTAAGCAATGCCGAGGCTTCCGCTGTATCTGTCACCTGGCGACGACTACCAGTTCGGCGCTGCAATGGATCATTCTGCAACACCCCTCTGAAGCCAAACATGCCAAAAACACGGGACGTCTACTGGCGCTAAGCCTTGGAATAACGCCCTGTATCGGTGAAGAGTTTAGCGACAACACGGCGCTTCAGCAGATGATTGGCGATAATATCCCGCAAGCGTTACTGTTTGTTGAGCACCCGCTTCTTAGCAACCCGACTATCGATCTCAATGATGACTCAGCTGCAACACTGCAACGCATTTGGGTTATCGATGCTACCTGGCGAAAAGCCCTCAAGATGATCCTGGCGAATCCGTTTTTACGGCAGTTGCCTATCATCACCGTTAACAGCACCACCCAGTGGTCCGTTCGTTCAGCGCCTAGCGAACAACACCTAGCCACTATTGAAGCCGCCGCTGCGCTGTGCCAGCACTTTGGCGAGCACGCGGTGGCGCAAACGCTGAGCCAAAACTTCCTCCATTGGCAGGACGAAATATCCCGTTTCCGCCCTGATTGAGCGTATCTTTTGCGCTGAAGCTTAACTACAATGTGTGTTAAATCTAAACCATTCCAATAGGTATCTATGAACCATCATCCGGCGTTTGAACTTGTTCGCGAACAGCACCTTGATTCGCTCAACATTACCGTCCAAGAATATAGTCATCTGCAGACTGGGGCTCAGCACATCCATATTCAGGCGGATAGTGACGAGAATGTCTTCCTAGTGGCGTTGCGTACCGTGCCAACGGATTCAACCGGTGTTGCGCACATACTGGAGCACACGGCATTGTGTGGCAGCGAGAAGTACCCAGTGCGCGACCCGTTCTTCATGATGATTCGCCGCTCACTTAATACCTTTATGAATGCTTTTACGTCATCAGATTGGACCGCCTACCCGTTTGCCAGCACCAACACGAAAGACTTCAGCAATTTGCTTGACGTCTACCTGGACGCTGTCTTTTTCTCACGTCTGGACGAGTTAGATTTTCTTCAGGAAGGTCATCGTTTAGAATTTGAAAAGTGGGACGATCCGAGTACGCCGCTACAATTCAAAGGCGTGGTCTACAACGAGATGAAGGGCGCTATGAGCTCCGTGCCTTCGCAGCTATGGCAGTCGCTATGTAAACATCTTCACCCTAGCAATACCTACCACTACAATAGTGGTGGCGACCCGGTAGAGATCCCGAATTTAAGCTATGAGCAGTTAAAGCAGTTCTACCATACCCATTATCACCCCAGCAACGCCATCTTCATGACCTTTGGCTCTATTGCCGTAACCGAGCTACAGCAACGCTTTGAAGATCAAGCACTCAGCCGCTTCGATAGGCTAACAGAGACCATCCAGGTGGAAAGTGAAAAGCCGTTTTCGGCGCCGCTTCGTGTTACCGATCACTACACCGCCGAAGGCGATGATGACAAAAGTCATGTGGTAGTTTCGTGGTTGCTAGGAGAATCCACCGATCCCGTTGAGGCGCTCCGTGCACAGCTTATGGCCAGCCTACTCTACGAGAACAGTGCGAGCCCGCTGCAGCAATTGCTAGAAACCTCAGAATTAGGCAAGTCTCCGTCGCCATTAAACGGCATTGAGGATAGTCAGAAGCAAATTATCTTCGTCGCGGGTATGGAGGGCTGTGAAGCGGCAGATACGGATGCCATTGAAGCGGAAATTCTTGCCACGATACAAACCGCGATTGACGAGGGCTTTGCTCCTGAGCGTATCGACGCGTGTCTGGATCAACTCGAGCTTCAGCAGCGAGAAGTTGGCGGTGACGGATATCCCTATGGCCTACAGCTCATTCTCACTTCGCTTGGCAGTGCCACGCATCGAGGTGACCCCGTCGCGGTGCTCGATTTGGACCGCTCCCTGAATCAGCTTCGTGACGATCTCAGGGATCCAAACTTCGTCAGTGCAACGCTGAAGCGCTTATTTATTGACAATCCGCATCGATTGACACTCTGCGTTGAGCCCGACACCCAACTCGCCGAGGCGCAAAACATCGCCGAGCAAGCCCGCCTAGACAAGCTTGCAGCAGACCTGACTGAACAGGATGTCGCGGCGATTGTTGAGCAATCGAGACAGCTTCAGGCACGCCAGAACGCTGAGGATGATCCAGGCACATTGCCCAAGGTAGGTATTGCAGATGTTCCGGCGAGTGTTCATGAACCGGCGCGTCACGATTTCCAGGGGAAGACTGTTGCGGCCTACGAGTACGAAGCCGGAACCAATGGCCTGGTGTACTTGCAGGCTATTATTGCGCTTCCTGAATTGAGCGAAGCAGAACGCCAAATCCTCCCCTTCCTGTGTAATATCCTCTCGGAACTAGGCTTGGGTGATGACGACTATCTCCATGTGCAAAACCTGCACACCGCCTGCAGCGGTGGCTTGCACGCCTTCACGAGTATTCGTAACAACGCCTTTGATGAACAAGCTTCATCGGCTTACCTCGTCCTCTCAGGAAAGGGGTTGCGTCGTTATGTCAACGATCTCTCGATCCTCATGCAACGCACCCTAACTGAGGTACGCTTCGACGAACAAGAGCGCGTTCGTGACCTGCTGTCACAGACTCGCTCACGTAAAGAGTCCAGTGTTGCCGGTAATGGCCATGCGTATGCCATGGGTGCTGCGACGGCAACTGCTAATAGTTTGGCAGCAATGCAATTTGCCACTTCTGGCCTAGCGGGAATCCAAGCAACGAAACTGCTGGACGAGCGCTTGAAAGATCCAGCTGAATTGGCAGCCTTCTGCGTCGAACTCGAGCAACTTTACCGCAAGCTCACTGTTGTCACACCCGTTGTCGCCGTGGTGGGCGAACAACAATACTTATCTGCCTACCGTGATGCGCTGGAGAACTTTGAAGTCACCCAGCAACAACAACACACCAGCAATTGGTCACTACCGAGTATCAGAACAACCAATGCAAGCTTCTGGGCCGTTAATGCCCAGGTAAACTTCTGTGCCTTGGCATTCCCCACGGTCACCTCTGCCCATGACGATGCAGCGGCCTTAACTGTTCTAGGTGGCGTACTTCGCAATGGCTTCCTTCATCGCGCACTCCGTGAGCAAGGCGGTGCCTATGGCGGCGGTGCGAGTCAAGATAACGCCAATGCGGCATTTAAGTTCTTCAGCTATCGAGATCCGCGAACTCAAGAGACCTTAGATGATTTCTACGCCTCAATTAACTGGCTAATCGATACGGAGCTGAGTTTCGACAAGGTGGAAGAGTCTATCTTAGGTGTTATTAGCTCGCTGGATAAACCCGCTTCCCCTGCCGGTGAGGCGAAACAGGCGCTATCGCAGTATCTTCATGGTCGCTCGCCCGAGCACCGTGAGGCCTTTAGAACCAATGTACTGAACGTAACGGCAAGTGAGCTTAAGCGTGTTGCCACCAAGTACCTTAAAGACGTTACGCCATCAGTTGCCATCGTTGGCCCCAAATCCAGCTATGCAGGCTTCGAAGATTCACTCGAATTCTTTAGTCTCTAACTATCCCGCAGCGTGAAGCCGTAAACCGAGTAAGTTCGTCAGTGTAATTAGTGCGCTGGCGAACATTAGCTGTCATACAACACACTCAGTACTGAGTACTCAGTAAACTGACTCAATGAGCAGACTAGTGGTTTAGGAAGTTAACGCTTTCAAAACTAAGATGTTAAGAAAGAGTATCTATGTAACGTCACAGTTAAAAAACTTTCTTCAACCATTAGTCTGTTCTATTGTCTTCTGCTTGGAATGCATGAGTAGTCATTAATTCTGCAAAACGATCGAGTAACTGCATCGGTAAATCATGCCCCATCCCTTTAATCACAATGGGCTTTACGCCTAACGCTTTGGCGGTTCTCAGTCCGCCTTTTAGCGGCACAAGTAAATCACAATCACCATGAATGACTAGTCCAGGCACGCTCGTTTGCTGTAAGCCCTTGTAACGAGGTGGGCTAGCTATGATAGCAGCCAACTGGCGCATGGTGCCCTCGGGATAGAATCCGCGATCATAATTCGCCACGAGGCGTTGTCGAAGCAGCGCATCGTCTGTAGGAAAAGCCGGCGAGCCGATAACCTGCCAAAACTTCAATGCCTGTTCGATACGCCCTTCCCGATCTTTAGGTTGAGGCGCAATGACTGCTTTACGGACAGCCGATTTGGGAACACTATAGCGACGCTCGCCAGTCGTTGACATGATTGAACAAAGCGACAATACACGTTGTGGGTAATTGATGGCGACCGTCTGAGCAATCATCCCCCCCATAGAAACGCCAGCCACATGAAATTGTTTGATGCCGTGAACATCACAGCAACGTACCACGTCATCTGCCATATCAGCTAAGGTATAGCTGCTTGATCCCGCGCTCAAACCGAAGAGCTTACGCATGATCATTTTCGCTACATTTGGGGATCCATGGTGATGAAGAATGGTAGAGAGACCGCAGTCCCGATTATCCAGCAGAAGTACCGAAAACCCCGCCGCGATAATAGAATCTACTAACTCTCGATGCCAAGATAGCGAGGGCAAGCCAAGCCCCTGTACTAACACCATGACTGGCTTTGCGGGATCGCCGATGAGTTCATGAAACAAAGTTATATCATTATTGGTCATATGTTCTCCTTGAAGCGATTACTTTAAGGCATTCAATCAGACAGCTCCAGTCTGAGAAGAGATAAATTGACGAGGATTGAGAAAGCGTGTTTTAACTAGGCTAGTTGTGCGTAGCGGGCACGAATTCGACGGCTTGATTGCTCGAGTTCAGCCAGCCCGATTTGACTAGTCTTACCCTGGCTAACACGACGGCTAAACCTGATAGCTTTATAACCTGCTATCAACTGGAAATGGGTAATCATGCGAAAGCCGCTCGCCAACAATGCGCGAATTTCATCACTGCGAGGACTAAGTTGCAAATAGATATGTTGCGGAAGCGCCAAGGTGAGATTGGCATTATCTTCGAGATTCTCCTGAGCAGACGCCAGACGAATCGCTAAATCATCTAATGATGCGGAAAAACAAAGGACACTGCTAACTGTTTGTTTACCCTTGGCAAGCCTAACACCTTTAGGTAGGTCTTGAGCATCAATCGTCAGGCCTGAAGGTACATAAAGTGCTCTTAATAGACCACCTTTTGGTACTCGCAGTTTCTGTATCACCTCACTATTCATGACAACACACCCAATGTTGGAATCAACCTAAGAAGATAATTTATGTAACTACCTTAATAGACTCGTTTACATTGAGCGACCCATGACTGGAAATTTCATGATCAAAAATTTAATTTTGTGAACTAGTCGATAGTTTGCAATTTGAAGAAACAGTTAATCCTCAATGGCTTCGACGAGGAAGAGTTCACTAAATTGGAGTGAAATCATCTCACACCATTGGTTAATGCGCTGACAAGTCATCTCTTCCTGTTGATCTTCATCCAAAGCAAGGCCTACAAACGACTGACCATCTTCGGTTAAAGCCTTTGAAGCCTCAAAGTCATAGCCTGAGATGGGCCAGTGACCAATAATAATAGCCCCGTTGGTCACGACGACGTCATGTAACATTCCCATCGCATCGAGAAAATAATCGCCATAGCCAAACTGATCTCCCAGTCCGAATAGCGCGACCTCCTTCCCCTTGAAATCGACATTGCTAATGTCGTCCCAGAATTCTTCCCAGTCCGATTGAATTTGACCGAAATCCCAGGTTGGGATACCCAAGATTATGGTCTCGTAACTAGCGAACTCAACTTGAGACACATCGGCAATATCAAATATATCAACCACATCATCTTCAAAACGCGCTGCGATACGCGTGGCAACCGCCTCGGTATTACCTTCGTCACTTCCGAAAAACAAGCCAATCTTGGACACGAAACACCTTCATATAAAACAGAGAGTGCCTAATTATCTCAGACACCCTCTATTGAGCCAAGTAAATCCTGTGGCGTGATCGCTAATTCTACCCTGAAGAGTGCAACTTAACGCCCCCGACGCGCCGCTAACTCAGCGCGTTGTTCTTCGTTAAGCACTTGCTTTACCTCGTGAAGCAAAGTTATTCGCGCCACTCGCTGTCGTGCTTCAATCATTGCTAACTCATTAGCCGCATTAACTAGTGCACTTTGATCCAACGCTTCGGACTGCGCTAATTGCCTTAAGTTGTCCCGAGCCGCCTTTACTTCGTCTCGTTCTGTTTTATGTTGATCTCGATGGAGTTCCATCATGCCTTTGATTTGTTCCCGTTGCTCCTCACTCAATTCGAGTCCGCGCAAAGTACGTTGGTCGAAGTTTGCATCGTATTCGCAGCGAGGCCCATCAGCCCGATGCCCTCTCTCACCGCGATCACCTCGTTCACTATGAGCCATTACTCCCTGGCTGAGTGTTAGCCCGGTAATGAGTGCAGCGATTCCTAGTCTCAATTTATTCATCATCTACTCCAAACGTCTAAAAATAGTAGCGCCTATAACAGACACCTTTTTCTGTTACTTTCAGTGCTACCTTAACGAGACCCTCAGTAAAGGTCTGTTAGGTCGTGTTAACTGAGGTTAAGAAAGGTAAAGAGTAGATTAGCGGCTTGGCAAACAACCCCTTAAGTCGCATTATAGAGACATGAGTGACACAACATCCAAGCAAAACATTCTTCTCGCCGAAGACGATCTAGAGCTCGCAGAATTACTCTGTGAGTATCTAACGCAACAGAACTTCAATGTGGTTCACGCTGCTGATGGAAACCAAGCTTGGAACGAGATTAACCATACGTCCAACTACGACCTCATCCTACTCGATGTCATGATGCCGGGGCTCGATGGTATCGAAATTTTAAAACGTATTAGGCAGCAACATCTAGCTGTCAGCGTCATTATGCTTACGGCCAAAGGCGATGATGTCGATCGTATCATTGGGCTTGAGTTAGGCGCCGACGATTACCTCGCTAAACCTTGTAACCCCCGAGAACTTGTAGCCCGAATTCGCGCTGTGCTCCGACGCTTCTACACCGAGCCATCAACTGCCGATAGATTGGTATTACACGGATTAACGGTAAACGCTGTTCAATTAAAAGCTTCTCTACACGATATTGATCTTAAGGTGACGATCGCTGAAATGAAGCTACTAGCTGTCCTAATAGAACATCAAGGGCGTGCTGTGTCTAAGGACGAGCTCAGCCAGGTAGGGCTCAATCGTGAACGCCTACCCTTTGATCGCTCGGTTGACGTGCATATCAGTCATCTAAGAAAGAAACTTGCGCGGGTAGATCGAAGCTATCAAATTACTGCGCTTCGGGGCGTTGGCTATCAATTAGTCATCGCTCCCAACGAGGACGAAGAATGAGCCTCTTTCTTCGCTGCTTCGTGATTAGTTGGGGCAGCAGTTTGCTTCTAATTGCCGCCGTAGCAACCTTTTACCAACTCGCTCTGCCTGATCGCGACCAGCAAGTCACCCCACGCTTTAGCGAACGGCAAGATAGTATTCGGCTTTATAGTCGCGGGCTTCGTATCGCAGCCGTTCGCGGCGAACGCGCGGTGGCAGAGTGGGCTCATCGACTTCGTCGACCCGATCGTGAAAGGGTTTATTTGATTAACCAAGATAACGAAGATTTGCTATCGCGCGACCTCCCCAAAAGCATTAGCGCTACGGCCGCATTGATTAACGATGCAAACCCCGCGGTGGCTATCATCCACAATGGGGTACCCGTTCAGGGACGACTCATCTACACCCGAGAGGGAGCCGCACTGCGTTTTTTAATCCTAGGGAAATTTAGTCAACGGGCACAATTCGTAGCCCTTGTTCAGCGTTCGGTCGTATTTCTCTTGTTGCTCTCCCTCGTTCTCTCAGCCTGTGTTTCGTGGTGGATAAGCCGACTAATTGTCAAGCCCGTTAAGGTCCTTGCTAGGGCAACTCGCAATACCGCGGCGGGACGTTTTCACGAAGAAGAACTGCAGCAACTCGCCACCGGCAACGACGAGTTAGCGCATTTGGCCGCTGATTTTAGCAACATGAATATTCAAATTGAGACACTGCTTGATAAGCAAAGGCGCCTTATCAGCAATGTTGCCCATGAAATTCGCACACCGCTTGCCCGCCTTCAGTTAGCAGCCGAACTGCTGGCCACGGCAAAGGACGCTTCGCTGAATGCCAAGCACGTGCAAAGTATTCAACGGCAAATAACCCAGCTCATTAAAATGGTTAATGAATTACTTGAGTTGGAACGCCTTAGCAATGGGGAAACCCCATTAGCTGAACGAGTTAGCGTGAAAGCGGTACTCGATTCCAGCCTACAACAGTTCGATCAAACTCAGCAAGAACGGCTAAGCATAGCAATGCCGGACCGATCTATTAGCTTTATCTCCCATGGAGATTTGCTCTCCCATGCAGTGGGAAATATTATTGCTAACGCGCTTCGCCACCAACCAACCGGACAGATAGACGTAACAGTCACCCGCAACAAACATCTGGTCAATGTTGATATTCTGGACCGTGGTCCTGGTGTGCCCGAGGCGATTCTCAAGGACATTTTCGCTCCCTTTGTTCGCGCTGATAGCGTTAGAGGACGCACCGACGGTGGCGTCGGCCTAGGTCTTGCGCTGAGTAAAACGATTGTTGAGTTACACGGTGGTGAAATTACTGCGAGTAACCGAGACAGCGGTGGCTTACGGGTAAGGTTGGTATTGCCGATAGCTAAGGTAGCTAAAGGTAGCTAAAGGTAGCTAAAGGTAGCGACTTACCACCCCATGACTTCACGAACAAATGGAATCGTTAGCAGCCGCTTTTGTTCTAGTGTAAGTGAATCAAGTCGCTCTAGTACCGCAAAGATTACATTCGCGTCTCGCGGAGCTCGGTGAATGATATAGGTGGCAAGTTCATCACTGAGTTTCATGCCGCGGTTATTACAACGCAGCTGGAGCGCAGTAATCAACTCGTCGTCCGCCAGTTTTTCGAGGTGAAAGATACCACCCCACGTCAGCCTTGATTTTAAATCGCGCAATACGGTAATCAAATGGCGTGGTGACGACTCGGCGGTAACTAATAATCTGCGGCCGCTATCACGAAGCCAATTATAAATTTCAAACAGTGCGGTTTCGATGAGCTTGGAACCTAGATAGTTTTCTAAGTTATCGATAATCACCAACTCATGAGACTGCTGCTCGATAGAGGCGGCGAAGGCTACAAGGTCTTCCGAGGAGCGGATAAAGGCTGCGGATAGCCCATCTTGGGCAAACTGGTGAGCAGCGGCTTTTGCTAGATGGGTCTTGCCGACACCTGCAGGCCCCCAAAGATAAATAAGAAAGTCGCCAATGGCCGAAGGCTGCTGACGCACACTTTGCACAGCAATACCGCGAGTTTGATTGGCTCCGATAAAAAAATTATCGAGAGTAGGTTCATCATTGAGATTCACATTCAGCGCGAGTTGCTGAGGACGTTCACTCCACATTCACAGCAACCCAATAGTAGTGTTCGTCGTCAATGCGTTGCAGCAGCCCATCACGATTCAACCGTTGGTGGAACTTAGCAATATCGTCCACTAAATTAAGTTCTAGTTGCAGCCCTGTCGCGCTAATCGATTGGATATTGTAACGCTTAATGTGAAGCAATTCGTCTAAATAATTACGCAACGAAACGACTGAGGAATAGGCCTCAAGCCCAGCCACCTCCATCAGAACTGTGTTCACCGATCCGCTTAGATCGACTGCTTGCTGAGCGACTAACTGACTAACCACCAAATTGCGCCCCTGATTGGCAGCACCTTCGATATCTAGCGCGCCCAGCTGACTCCGAGCCAATTCTCCGGCACAATCTAACGTCCAGTTGATCCGGTAACGAGCACGCGAATCAAGATACGCCGCTCCAGTAAGCACACAGCTAGCGCCATATTTATCTGCCAACTCTACCGCCCGCTCTCGATCGTGCTCCCAAATCTGCTGCGGACTAGCAATGAGGCGGTCGTCCAAGTCCCAGATCGGCGTTATCATACTGAGATCGTACTGCTCAAACGCCTTATCCATCGAAGCGATCAGCGCGTCGTCAGCTTCAGTAATATAATGAGGAGAGCGATTCATCGTGGTGATCTGAGCCAACAATACCAGTGTCTTCGGTCGCTGATCAGGCCAATAGGGAACTTGAGCGGTCATAATCGCTTGGCGAAGTTTCAACTCCTGGAAGCTGACATCGAGTTGGGTTAGTCCCGCCTCATTGGTCGAATAGGCATAGTTATCTACGAATTGATCACTATCTGCCAACAGCGCTGCTAAGGGCTCCGCTAGCACACTGGTACTGCCGGTTCGTGAACGAATCACTTGCTCGAATGCCTGTGTGACCGCTACCAGACGAACCCGCTGGCTTCGATCCTCTACGATCACACTAGCGTCCAAGACTGCAGCCTGAACCACGAATGCGTAACCCAACGAGATCACAATAATCGTATTAATGAATGCTTTCACAGCAGATATTCCTTAGTTATCGTGCAGGTAGTTTAGCAAGCTTTAAATCAACGCAACAGCTTATAAAGCGCCCAAAGCCAGACTTTTCTCTCAGTTTAAGCTGCGCCTCACGCATCTCGGTAGTATTACCCAATCACTTCAATCTTAGCTATCTCACGGTAAACTTTGCGCCATTAATCATATTTTGCTGCGCTAATGCTGCGCAAACAACACGGAAAGAGCTATGTCAAACAAGACCCCTTTAAGTTATCGCGATGCCGGCGTAGACATTGATGCAGGTAATCAGTTAGTCGATCGTATCAAGGCTACCTGTGCCGCCACATCTCGCCCAGAGGTGCTTGGAGGCCTTGGGGGATTTGGGGGTGCATTTGCACTTCCTGAGGGCTACCGAAAACCTGTTTTAATCTCCGGCACAGATGGTGTTGGAACGAAACTTCGTCTTGCTATTGATGCGAAGCGTTACGACGGAATCGGTATCGATTTGGTAGCAATGTGTGTGAATGATGTCGTGGTGGCAGGCGCAGAGCCACTTTACTTCCTCGACTACTATGCCACAGCAAAACTTGACCTCGATGTGGCGGAGCAAGTGGTCAAAAGCATCGCTGAAGGGTGCATTCAAGCTGGATGTGCGCTAATCGGCGGCGAAACGGCAGAAATGCCAGGAATGTACGAGGGCGATGATTTTGACCTAGCAGGCTTTACCACCGGAATCGTAGAGCACGATGAAGTGATTGATGGAAGTCGCGTAGCGGCGGGCGATGTCATTATCGGGCTCAAGTCATCTGGTCCGCACTCTAACGGTTACTCGTTAATTCGCAAAGTACTAGAACGAAGCGCGATGACCTTAGATTCTGCCTTCGATGACGGAACGCTCGCCGATGCGCTCCTTGCACCAACACGTATCTATGTTAAAGCGTTACTCCAAGCACACCGAGAGCAGCCATTCAAAGCACTCGCTCACATCACTGGCGGCGGATTACTAGAAAACATTCCGCGCGTCCTGCCTGAAGGTACACAGGCTGTTATCGACTGCAGGAGCTGGACACTCCCACCGGTATTCGAGTGGCTTCAACGTGAAGGTAATATTGAGGCCAACGAACTTTACCGCACCTTTAACTGCGGCATTGGCATGACCGTTGTAGTGGCTGAAAACGAAGCAGATAAGGCCCTTGAGCTGCTAGCCGCTGCGGGTGAACCGGGAATCATTATCGGTCGAATTACTACCGATGCAGCTAGCGAAGTGGTGCTGGAGAACGCTTGATGAAACGTATCATCGTGCTGGCTTCGGGCAGCGGAACCAATTTACAAGCCATTATTGATGCAGATAAGCGTAAAGCGTTTGCGGGCAATGTTGTGGGGGTGATTTCGAATATCCCCAATGCAAAGTGTTTAAATCGAGCCGATGATCACGGTATCAAAGGCATTGCGATTGACCATACGCAATTTGCTTCTCGCGAAGAATTCGAAGCCGAACTAGCTATAGCGGTTGATTCATTTTCCCCAGATTTAATCATTCTGGCTGGATTCATGCGCATTTTGACCCCGGTATTCGTTGACAAATATCTTGGTAAGTTGATCAACATCCATCCTAGCCTGTTACCTAAATACCCGGGGTTAAACACGCATCAGCGCGCCATCGACGCAGATGATGATTATGCAGGAGCAACGGTTCATTACGTCACCGCAGAACTAGATGGCGGGCCGCCAATCATTCAAGGCAAAACACCGATTGAAGCGGGCATGACTGCGCCGATGCTTGCCGAGCGAATCCTATTCAATGTTGAACATCTCATTTTCCCCGTCGCGGTTTCTTGGTTCTGCGACAATCGCTTGCGTTATGACAACGGTCGCGCTTTACTCGATGATAAGGTCATCGATAATTCGGGAATTTTATGGGAAAGCAAAGAAATCACTTAGTTCTGTCATGTAAGCTTTTGCTACTCAGCGGCTTGCTCGTTTCCGCGCCAGGCATCAATGCCGCCGTACCGCAATCTTATGAAGCGACCTATACAGGGCGCTACTCGGGCCTCGACATTACTGCTACTCGGCGTTTTTCCTGCGAGTTAGATGAGGCCGCCACGTCAACTCGAAGTTGTAAACTCTCTACGATTCTCGAAGCGGCGCTCGGTACAATTTCCGAAGAATCTTTATTCCACCTTGAAGATGGCACAATAACAGCCCATAGCTATCACTATGATCAACGTTTTTTCCTCTCGAAACGAAGCCGATCTATCGATTTTACCACCCCAGGAACAGTGCTGTACGAAGATCGCCATGGCGTAAACAACATCCCAATTGATGAGCCATATCTCGATAATTTATCCTATCAATACGCACTAAGCGCAGCGTCGATTAATGGTGATGAGGTGGTCGAAATCCCTATTATTCGCCGGGGTAAGTCGGACCTGCTCCGCTTTGTTCGTGAAGGCACTAGCGAACAGCAAATCAACGACGAGACCATCACAACCGTACTTTTCGTCCAGCGCCGAGAGGATAAGGATAAGACCATTGAAGTTTGGCTAGCGCCCTCTCTAGCGGGTGTGATGACTGGTATTCGTTATACCGAAGATGGTAGTAGCTATTCGCTTAACCTCAGCTCACTCAAGTTTGACTAACGAACAGGCATTCTACGAAGCGCTGGTGGCGAGCTCGCCAAAGGATGAAGAACTTTCAGGCGGTTAAATCCCTGGCACTAGCGCAGAGGGCCGTGCACCCTGCACGCCGCAAACAGCACGCAGCGTAAAGATTAGTCATCCAGCGAGACAAACTCAGGCATTGAAGCAGCGGGCATCATCGCGATACGCTCCCCGCAGCGCAGCGCCAACTGCTGGTAGGCCAATTGTTCAGGACCACTCTCAGCGAAGAAACTCTCCCCGGCATCGCCAGACTGCCGAATTGTCAGCGATAGCGGCAGCTTAGCCAATAGTTCTGCATCATAGGTAGACGCTAAGCGTTCGCCGCCGTTGCTGCCGAAAATTGCTTCCTGATGACCGCATGCCGAACAGGTGTGCATACTCATGTTCTCAACTAGACCAACAATAGGAATAGTGACTTTGCTAAACATTTCAATCGCCTTCTTGGCATCTAAGAGTGCTATATCCTGGGGCGTGGTCACAATTAGCGCCCCCGACACGGCGATCTTCTGCGCCACGGTTAGCTGTATATCACCGGTACCCGGTGGCATATCAACCACCAAATAATCTAGATCATCCCACAGCGTCTGCTCTAAAATCTGCATTAGCGCGCCACTCGCCATCGGACCGCGCCACACTGCCGGCGTCTTATCGGTGGTGAGGTAGCCCAAGCTCATGGTTTGCAGGCCACGGGCGATCACGGGCTCAAAGTGCTTTGACGCCTGAACATGTGGTCTAGTCCCCTCAGCTACGCCCAACATCATAGGAATGCTCGGCCCGTAGATGTCCGCATCTAATATACCTACGCGAGCGCCCTCAGCTTGCAGTGCCAAAGCAAGGTTAACGGTCGTAGTGGATTTTCCTACCCCGCCCTTTCCCGACGCTACCAGCAGAATATTCTTAACCCCAGCTACCAAGGGACGCTCAGACTTAATAGCTAATTGGGGAATAGCAATCGTAAACTCAATGGAGAGATCTCGAGACCCAATAACGTCGTCAAGCGCTACGGCAATCCGCTGGCTTAAGTCCTCCCACTGGGACTTACACGGCCACGGAAAAGCAAACACTAAGCGACACGACGACTCGCCAATATCAACGTCCGAAAGCCAATTGGATAGCGGTTGTTGACTGTTACCGAATAGGAGTTGTGACAGGGGCTCAGTGAGTTTTTCGCGGCTAATCATAGGTCGCTCCGTGGAAAATTTGTTAAGACTCTCGCCATAATGGCGTCGCACCGCAAAATTTCAACCTTTAAAACCGTTAGTTTTGTTTCAAGCAAGGCGCAATTAGGCTAAAATCTCGCTTAAATTGTCCTGCCCTTTTATCGAATGGAGTTACCCGAACGCATGTCAACGTCACCCCGTAAAATACTTGTCACGAGTGCCCTTCCCTATGCCAATGGTTCAATTCACCTTGGTCACTTGGTTGAGTACATTCAAACGGACATCTGGGTGCGTTTTCAAAAAATGCGAGGCCACGAATGTACCTACGTCTGTGCCGACGATGCACACGGTACAGCCATCATGCTTAAGGCCGAACAGCTAGGTCGGAGCGCGGAGGAGCAAATTGCCGCAGTAAAGGCAGAGCATGAGCAGGATTTCGCCGATTTTCATATCGCCTTCGACAATTTTCACTCTACCCACTCTAGTGAGAATAAGTCGCTTTCGGAGAGTATTTATTTATCGCTCGAGGCTAACGGGCATATCACGCGCAAAACCATTACTCAGGCCTTTGATCCGGAGCGCAACATCTTCCTAGCGGATCGCTATATCAAAGGAACTTGCCCCAGTTGTAAAACCGAAGATCAGTACGGTGACAATTGTGAGAGTTGCGGTGCAACCTATTCACCAACGGATTTGATCAACCCGGTTTCAACGCTCTCTGGCGCTACCCCCGTTGAAAAAGAATCTGAACATTTTTTCTTTGATTTGCCTCAGTTCAGCGATTTTCTTAAAACTTGGACTCGATCCGGCACACTTCAGAACGAAGTCGCTAATAAGCTATCCGAGTGGCTCGACGGCGGCTTACAAGCGTGGGATATTTCTCGTGATGCGCCGTATTTCGGGTTTGAAATCCCAGGAGCTCCTGGCAAGTTTTTTTACGTTTGGCTGGATGCCCCTATCGGCTACATGGCAAGCTTTAAAAACCTCTGTGACCAACGTAGCGACTTATCCTTTGATGAGTACTGGTCTGCTGATTCCAAGACTGAGCTCTACCATTTCATCGGCAAGGATATTGTCAATTTCCACGCGCTGTTTTGGCCGGCAATGTTACATTCGGCTAACTACCGTCTACCAACGGGCGTTAACGTGCACGGCTTCCTCACCGTTAACGGTAAAAAGATGTCGAAGTCTCGTGGCACGTTTATCAATGCCCGTAGCTATCTCAATCATATGAACCCTGAGTACCTTCGCTATTACTTTGCAGCAAAGCTCTCCGCGGGCGTTGATGATATCGATCTAAATCTTGAGGACTTTATGCAGCGGGTGAACTCTGACCTGGTGGGTAAAGTCGTTAACATCGCCAGTCGAACGGCCAAGTTCGTTCATAAGTTAGGTGCAGGGAAATTAAGCGGCACACCACATGACATAGCGCTGTGGGAGCAATTCATCGCCGCTGACAGCAGCATTGCAGGTTATTACGAAGCACGGGAATACGGCAAGGCAATGCGCGAGATTATGGCGTTGGCAGATCTCGCCAATCAGTACATCGCCCAGCACCAACCATGGTCTTTAGCGAAGAGCGAAGACACCCAAGCTGACGCGTTAGCAGTGTGCGTTCAGTCGCTTAACATGTTTGCGGCACTTTCCACTTGGTTGTCGCCGGTATTACCTGTCACAGCAACCAAGATTTCAGAGTTCCTTCAACTACCGCTCTCATGGACAAGCGCTCCAGCCTGGCTGGGTGAGCATGAAATCGCTACGTTTAGCCCGCTATTGAAGCGTTTAGAGCAACCCGCTATCGATGGCATGATGGACGATGCTAAAGCCGCCTTGGAGGCAC
Source organism: uncultured Umboniibacter sp. (assembly GCF_947497555.1). NCBI lineage: Bacteria > Pseudomonadati > Pseudomonadota > Gammaproteobacteria > Cellvibrionales > Cellvibrionaceae > Umboniibacter > uncultured Umboniibacter sp. The sequence goes on along the minus strand of NZ_CANMGY010000007.1, from coordinate 61,253 downwards.
TACAGCCCGCTGCGGAAGTTGAGACGCTAGCAAACAATGGTCAGCTTGAGGCAGACCCCCTCGCAGCGGAAATCAGTTTTGACGATTTCGCCAAGGTTGATCTGCGTGTAGCCAAGATTGTTGCCGCTGAATCCGTTAAGGGTGCGGATAAACTTCTGCAGTTGACCTTAGACTTAGGGGGCGAGCAGCGTAACGTCTTCGCCGGTATTAAATCTGCCTATAACGCCGAAGATCTAGTCGGTCGCCTGACCGTGATGGTAGCCAACTTAGCGCCGCGCAAAATGCGCTTTGGTCTATCGGAGGGTATGGTTGCTGCAGCAGGTCCGGGCGGCGATGAAATCTATCTCTTGAGTCCCGATAGCGGTGCCATTCCAGGCATGCGAATTAAGTGATTCGTCGAGTTTAAATGGTTATAAGGCAATAGCTTTTCTATTATTGCTAGGTATAAGGCTAGGCGCTAAACTTAGCGCTATACATCACGGATTCTAACAGGGACTCATGGCAGATTTTTTCGTCATCTTAATTGGTGCCATCTTAGTTAATAATTTCGTACTGGTGCAGTTCCTAGGACTTTGCCCGTTTATGGGCGTGTCGAATAAACTAGAGACGGCTATCGGTATGGGTGGTGCAACAACGTTTGTACTGACACTGGCGGCGATCTGCTCCTACGCCGTCAACACTTGGCTATTGATTCCACTAGAGCTCGAATACCTGCAAACGATTGCTTTTATCGTCGTGATTGCTGGCGTGGTGCAATTTACCAAGCTATTCGTCGAAAAAACTTCCCCTCTGCTCTACCGAGTGCTTGGTGTATTTCTTCCCCTTATTACGTCGAATTGCGCCGTGCTTGGAGTGGCGCTCCAAAATACTCAGAAAGCGCACACCTTCTTGGAATCAACGCTATATGGATTTGGCGCCGCGGTTGGCTTTTCGTTAGTGTTAGTGTTGTTTAGCGCTATGCGTGAGCGTCTAGCCGTGGCCGATGTTCCTGTGCCCTTCCAAGGCGCCGCAATCGGCATGATAACCGCAGGTTTGATGTCACTCGCCTTTATGGGCTTTGCGGGCATGGTATAACGATGTTCGATTTCCTCAGCCAATCAATCCTATCCAGCTCGCTCTTTGCGTTGTCGCTACTAGCTATTCTGTTTGGCCTCGTGCTGGGCTACGCGGTGGTGAAGTTTAAGGTTGATGGCGATCCTATTGTGGATCAAATTGACAACCTGTTACCGCAAACCCAGTGTGGGCAATGCGGGTTCCCGGGTTGTAAGCCCTATGCGGAATCCATCGCGAATGGCGATGCGATTAACAAATGTCCTCCGGGCGGACAAACAACCGTTAATCAGCTGGCAGAGCTGCTAGGTGTTGAAGCTCCGGAACTCGACGAGAGTCACGGTGAAGAGAAGGACAAGCGGATCATCGCCTATATCCGTGAAGATGAGTGCATCGGCTGTACGAAGTGTATCCAAGCGTGTCCCGTAGACGCCATCTTAGGCGCCGCCAAACAGATGCACACGGTAATTGTTGACGAATGTACCGGTTGCGACCTCTGCGTTGAACCCTGCCCCGTGGACTGCATAGACTTATTAGAGATTGACGAAGATATCAATTCTTGGAGCTGGAAGCAGCCTGAACTCATTGCCACCGATAAACGGGGAGTCATTAGCTAATGCGAATTATCCATGACATCCCTGGGGGCGTGTTTCCGCCGGAACAAAAGTCACTCTCAAACCAGCAGCAGATAGATACTTTGCCGCTGTTTGCCGAATACATCATCCCGTTGAAGCAACATATTGGGGTGGCGGCTACGCCATGTGTTAATGTCGGTGACCGTGTACTGAAAGGCCAGCAGATTGGCGTCTCAACGGGGTTCATGTCCACCGCAGTGCATGCCCCAACCTCAGGTACCGTTAAGGCTATCGATTACCATCTCGTCAGCCATCCGAGTGGCCTCAAGGATATTGCCATCACGCTCACCGCCGATGGTCAAGACACTCCCATTGATAGCCACCCGCGAGCAGATTGGCAAGCATTAGGAAAGCGACAACTTCTCGATATCATCCGTAGTGCGGGTGTTGCCGGTCTTGGGGGCGCAAGCTTTCCTACCGCGGTCAAACTTGATGGGCAACGACCTATCGATACGCTGATCATTAACGGTACCGAGTGCGAGCCTTATATCACCGCTGACGACATGCTCATGCGTGAACACGCTGACGAGATTAGAACCGGCGTAGAAATCCTTGCGCATTTACTTGGTAATCCACCAACGGTTGTTATCGGCATTGAAGATAATAAGCCTGAGGCCATTGCCCTCATGAAGATCGCCTGTGCCGGCACGAAGATTGAGATCGCAAGTTTCCCGACTAAATACCCCTCTGGTGGCGAAAAACAACTCATTCAAATTCTTACCGCTAAGGAAGTCCCCAGTGGTGACATCCCCGCCGCGCTGGGAATCGTTATGCAGAACGTGGGTACCGCCAGAGCTATTAAGCAGGCCGTGGTGGACGATAAGCCGTTGATAGAACGCATCACCACAGTCACCGGCGAAGGCATTGAGCAACGAGGCAATTTCCATACTCGGATTGGCACTAGAGTCGAAGACCTGTTGCAACATCTCAACTTTGACGCCTCGAATGCGAAGGTGGTGATGGGCGGACCTATGATGGGCTTTGAGTTGCCCTCGCTGGATGTTCCCGTGGTGAAAGCGACGAATTGCCTGTTAATTCCGGGTTACGATACTTCCGCTGCCACTGCGGAGTGCATTCGCTGTGGTCTATGCGCAGAAGCGTGCCCCGCCCAGCTATTACCGCAACAGTTGTATTGGTATAGCAAGGCGGACGATCACGACAAACTTAATGCTTACCATCTCAATGATTGCATTGAGTGCGGTGCCTGTGCCTATGTATGCCCCAGCAAGCTGCCACTCGTTCAGCATTATCGCGCGGCAAAGGCTTCAATTAAGCAAGCTGCCGAAGATCAACTTCGCTCCGACCGAGCTCGCGCACGCTTTGAGTTTAGAAAGCAGCGTATGGATGCAGCCGAGGCCGAGAAGGAAGCTAAACGCTTGGCAAGAAAGGCCGCTACCGAGCAAGCCAAGCTGGCAAAACAAGCTGCCGCAAACTCACCATTAGCTAACGAGAAAGCCAACAAGCCCGATGACGTCGCAGACCCGCTTGCCGTCGCTCGAGCCAAGCTTAAACAAACACAAGCGGGCGAGGCAGACCAGCAGTCGGAGCGACTTCAAAAACAACTGAAAAGCATTGCTCAGCGCATTGAGTTCATTGATCAACAAATCGCTGACACTCTCTCCGAACATGGCGAGGAAGCTAGTCTGATCCCGCAACTGCAATCAAAGCGTGCAGCGAGTGTCCTTAAGCAAGAGCAGTTACAGGCTAAATTAGCCGAGTACTCAGCAGCTAGCAGGTCAGCTGAGTCCAATGGGCCAGCCGATAAAGCGTCCCTAGAAGCAACACACGGCAACGCTTCATCATCAGCAGCACCATCATCAGCAGCACCAGCACCATCATCAACATCAGCGCCAACCGATATTGAACGAGCGGAGAACGCCATTGACTCGCTCACCGCAGCACGAGCCGAAAAGAGTCTCGATGAACGGCAGCGCGAAGCCCTGAAACGTATAGATGACAATATCACTCGTTGCCAACAGCAACTTGTGGACAACGATGATCAGCAGCTTCGCGATAAGCTTCAACTTCGCATTAGCAAGTTAGAGGCTAAGCGCGCAGAAACACAGAGCAGTGAAGTGTTTACGCCATCAGTACAAGAAGCCAGCACGGACAAGGCACTTCAAGCCATTGAGCGTGCTAAACAGGTTGCTGCCGCCCAAGCACAGCTGTCGCCCGAAGAAAAGCTTCAGCAACAGTACCTTGGCTTACAGGCAAGACTGGAAAAGGCCAAGGCACGCCTCAGTAAGGCTGAAGCCGAGGATAGCGAGCATATCGATGCGTTCCGAACTGCCGTCAATAAAATTGCAGCCAAGCTATCAGAATGGACCCGTGATCATGACGCAAACTAGCCCCCACCTACAGTCGTCATTATCGACGGCACAACTCATGCGGCTGGTGATTTTTGCCTGTATTCCGGCAACGGTCGCGATGACGATGCTTTACGGTGTTGGCACACTCATTAATCTCGCGCTAGCCGCCGCAGGTGCTGTAGTCGCCGAAGCTGTAATCCTAGCATTGAGAGGCCGCAAGGTACGAAGCGCACTACTCGATAGTTCGGCATTGCTGACTGCAGTATTGTTGGCGTTAGCGATTCCTCCCTACGCGGCTTGGTGGCTGCCATTTGTTGGCGCGATAATTGCCATTGTATTTGCCAAACAACTTTTTGGCGGCTTAGGAATGAATCCGTTTAATCCAGCAATGGTCGCGTATGTGGTGCTATTGATTTCTTTTCCACTCGCCATGTCAAGCTGGCCGGAAGCACAACAACTTTCGGCGCCTATTCCTAATGAGGTGGCAGTGGCTGCCATATTCGGAGGTGAGTCGATAGACGGTTATACCGCGGCCACCCCACTCGACATTGTCAGAAATCTTCAAGGGCAGACCTATACCGAAGCCGTTGCAGCCAACCAAGAGTTAGCGAAGGGCAAAGTTGCCGGTTACGCGAGCGAGATTATCAACGTAGCATTTCTGATTGGCGGCCTCTACTTACTGAAGCGTCGCTTGTTTAGCTGGCACGCACCGGTGGCAATGCTACTCGCTCTGGGAATTATGTCACTACTGTTTTGGACCGGAGATGGCTCGGATAGCCGTGGTTCACCGCTATTTCACTGGTTCAGTGGCGCTACCATGATGGGCGCATTCTTTATTATTACGGATCCGGTAAGTGGTGCAACGAGTAATCGTGGCCGCTTAATATTTGGCGCCTTGGTAGGGGTAATGATCTATTTAATTCGCGCCTTTGGTAACTACCCGGATGGCGTCGCCTTCGCGGTATTAATAGCCAATCTCGCGGCGCCGTTTATTGATTACTATACGGTGCCCCGTTCATACGGACGCGAAAATGCTATCTCGGTGATTGCCAAGGATTCGGATCAATGAAAACGTCACGCTCAATCTTCGACGCGGTCGCGAGATTGCTTACCTTCGGTATCGCAACGGCACTGTTACTCGGCGGAACCTATTCGTTCACCAAGGATAAAATCGCGACGCAACAGGAACTGGCCGCGCAGCGCCTTTACGGCCAGCTTATTGCTGCTGATAGCTACACCAATAATTTGAATGAAACCGCGATTGAGATGCCCGAATTTTTAGCGAGCGTCACTCATAATGAATCACCGGTTTTGCTCGCAACGAAGGACAATGAGCTCGTTGCCGCCCTAATCCCGAGTGACGCCTTAGATGGGTATTCTGGCCGAATTAAGCTGTTAATCGCTATTAATAAAGGGGGTCACCTTCTCGCAGTCCGAGTTTTGGCACATAGGGAAACTCCCGGGCTAGGCGATGCCATTGAAGTAAGTAAGAGTGATTGGATCTTTAGCTTCGATGACCTCGCCTATTCGCTTGAGGATAGAGATAGCTGGGATGTTGCCAAGTACGGTGGGAACTTCGATCAGTTCACCGGAGCCACCGTTACCCCTCGTGCTGTGGTTCGTCAAGTTGAACGGACATTAAATGCCATCGCAACAGAGGCTAATTGGCTAGAGGAGCTACAGAATTATGAGTAAGCCCGCATTGAGCGATATTAGCCTTGATGGCCTTTGGCGAAATAACCCAGCGCTAGTGCAGCTACTGGGTCTCTGCCCGCTTCTCGCAGTAACAGGCTCCGTGGTCAACGCGTTAGGACTTGGTCTCGCCACACTGTTTGTATTATGTGGATCCAATATTGCGGTAAGTCTATTTCGCCGCCAAGCAACCGAAGCCATCCGTTTACCGGCATTCGTTATGATTATCGCTAGTTTCACCACCTGCATTCAGCTGTTAATGCAAGCCTACACCTATGAACTTTATGAGATTCTTGGCATCTTCATTCCATTGATTGTGACTAACTGCGCTATCCTCGGCAGAGCGGATGCCTTTGCAAGTAAGCACGGTGTGGTGCGAAGCGCGGTCGATGGATTAGCTATGGGCATCGGCTTTCTGATCGTTTTGGTCATTCTAGGCGGCCTAAGAGAACTTTTAGCCTATGGGACCCTTTTCCATAATATGCATCTACTGCTGGGCGACATAGCACTAAACTCAACGGTCAATGTCTTCCCTGAAAGTTACCCCGGTTTCCTACTTGCAGCCCTACCCCCGGGCGCATTCATCATTACTGGATTACTGATCGCTACCAAGAACTTTATCGATCTGCGCTTAAACGCACGTCGATTTGCGAATACCACCACTGAAAAAGGCAGTAAGCGGGTTCGTACAACCGGTGTTATTCATTAACCAGAAAGCGCTCATAATTATTCGGACCTAAGCTTGGCTAATGCTAACGTGTATTATGAGTGACGTCACCAACGCCCTATCAGTTCCGAATGTCAACACCAAACGTCAGACACAAAAAAGCCCAGTAGTCACTGGGCTTTTTTTAGATACGTTGTAAATCAATCAGTAGCGATTAACGAATACTCAGACGTTGGAAGTCAGGCATTGCGAACATATCCCAGAGGATAACGGTTGCACCCATAGTAGCGACCACAGCTACTAATCCTACTGCTACGATAGCCGTTGCATACATAAAGCCGCGATCCTCATCGATGCGAAGAACCCGCGGGATACCCAAATATAGAAGGTAGACGGTGTGTGCCGCAGCAAAGGTTGCAGCAAGCAGTGCAATCCAAATTACTGGATAAATAGCAACTACACCAAGGATAAACAATGGTGTGGCAGAGAACGCTGCAATCATTACGCCTTTTGAGATGATAGTGGTGGCGCCATAGGTTTTTGACATCCAATGAATCATATAACCCACACCTACCACTGCTGCGACGAGCGCTGCATAGTAAAGTACGCCGATTTGTAGCGCGCTATCAACGGTCATCAGAAAGAGATCACCACCACGCGTAATCTGCCAACCCGTTTGGGTGACGCCGTAGACGAACGCAATGGGTGGAAGCATAGCGAGCAAAATCACATAGGGAAGACAACGCTTTAAGGCATTCTCATCCAGATTAGCAATCTTGTTCCAAGTAGATTCTGGGTTGGTATAGAAACCCCAAATATAAGCAAACATAAAACACCTCGACTTCTTATTTTTATATAGGTATTGCTGATGTGCATACCCAATATAAATCTAAGAAATCAAGGATACAACCTTTTTTTGGTTGATTTCCAATCGATGTGTTTAGTTTTCAATCAAAATGACTAGTGATGCTGATGGTGATGTGAATTGTCAATCGGATCGACCGTTAATCTGGCCATCTGCTGAAAGGCATTGAAGGTTCCAAAAAGAATAAGTAGGACACCCAAAACGCTCCGCACCACGGGGCTTTTAAACCAACTACCTAAGCCACCCAGAAGCGCGACACCTAGCATTGCCGGAAAGGTTCCCAACCCGAAGGCGAGCATAGTCAACGCGCCTGTTAATGGTGAGGCACTTGCAGTAGACCAGGCCAGTGCGGTGTACACCATGCCACAGGGTAATAATCCCCAGATTGCGCCAGCAACGAGGCTACCGCGATGGTTACGGATTGGTAGGAATTTACTTGCTATCGGGCGTAGAGGTTGCCAAATCGCCTTGGCGCCAAGTCTTTCTAGCCAACCTAAAACTTGCTTGAAGCCAAGTAAATAGACGCCCATTGCAACAAGCAGCGCGGCGGCGATGAAACGTAAGACAATTCCGGTCTCGGCGCTGAAGGCAATTAATTCACCTAAAAACCCAACGAGAAAGCCTAGCAATAGATAGCAAGCTAATCGGCCTAGATTATAACTTAGCGCCAGCAAACGATTAGCTTGATTACCGCCCACTGTCACGGCCATCGCGATGCCGCCACACATTGACAAACAGTGAGTGGAGCCAGCTAAACCGAAAATAAAGGCAGCAAGAATTGCCTCAATCATCACGCTTGCTTTCCTCTAGGTCGTCATCAAATAGAATTCGTCCGCCTTCCCGCTCTAGATCGTCGAACTGGCCTGAGCGGACAGCCCAAAACAGCAACGCTATAATGAGTGCAAAGATGACCAGTGCGATGGGTATTAACAGGTACAGACTTTCCATTTATCTACTCAACTTCAAAGCATTTAACACCACAATCAAACTCGACAGGCTCATGCCAATGGCTGCCGCCCACGGTGGGACAAAGCCCATCACTGCAAGCGGTAATGCTACCAGATTATAGAGCAACGCCCAGCCTAGGTTCTGTTTAATGGTCAGATTTAGACGCTTCGCACTCTTAAATAGATTTGCCAAGCCAACGCCTTGGTCTGCGTTCAATACGACATCGGCATGACAGCGAGCTAGCGCAGCGCCGGAACTCATCGCCACCGATACATCCGCGCCACCTATCACTGGGACATCATTCAACCCATCGCCTACCATCAAGACCCTTCGCCCCTGCCCTCGGTAGCGTTGTAGTAAACGGTACTTATCCTCGGGTTTTTGTGCCGCATAGAAGAAGTCAATGCCCGCTGCTTTCGCGACACTCGCCACGGTATCTTGATGATCACCAGAAACTAGTACAACTTCCATACCCTGCGCCTTGAGCGCCGCTATCTCATTAAAAATGTCCTCGCGAAGCGTATCAGCAATGACAAACTTGGCGATTAATGTTCCGTTGACACTCATCGCGACCACCGCTTCGGGCTGCGCCTGAGGATCACAAAAGCCAGGCTGGCCAATGCGCCACTCCTGGTCGTCAATCACAGCCTTCACACCTTCTCCCACGACGACCTCTAGGCCAGTTGGGATAATAGTAGTATCGCGACCGTTAAACGCTGACGCAATGGGATGCGAGGATTCACGCTCTAATGCCGAAGCAATATCCAACACCCTGTCCACGGAGTACGATGTGTTTAAAATCTCGTGAGACTCTACCCTTAACTCGCCCGTCGTTAACGTTCCCGTTTTATCCAAGAAGAGCGTATCAACACGATCAATGACCTGTAGAGAGCGAGCTTGAGTAACCAGTATCCCCTGCTTCTTGAACCCTAAGATTGACGACGTTATCGCTACAGGAGTGGCCAAACTCAGAGCACAGGGACAGGTCACAACCAATACTGAGAGCGCAATCCAGAATGCATCCTGGGGTGCGCTAGCGGACCAATACCAATAGCTACCGGCAGCAATAACGAGCACACTCGCAACGAAAGCCCCAGCGATCCTATCTACAAGCTGGGTAATAGGTGGCTTATCATTTGCCGCGGCACCAAGTAGCTCATTGATCTTGGCCGCTTGAGATTGTTCGGTAGGCGTATCCATGCGATAGCAAAAACTTTCGCCGGTGTTAATAGTCCCCGCAAAAATTCGGTCACCCGTGAGCTTCTTTAGCGCAAGGTGTTCACCCGTGAGCAATGACTCATCCAGGTATGCAGTATCAGATTCCAACACCCCATCCGCTGGCGCGGTTTCGCCCTTAAGAACCTGGATGAGATCGCCTTGGCGAATCGCCATCGATGGCACCCACTGGAATCCGCCATCAACAAAGCGTAATGCTGAACTGGGCAGCCAGGCCGCCAAGGAAAAGAGTGTTTGTCGCTCACGATGCTGCGCTCGGTGTTCCAAATACCTTCCCGAGAGAAGGAAGAATACGAACATCACCACCGAGTCGAAATACACTTCACCGGAATTGCTGATGGTGGCCACGATACTGGAACCCCACGCTAAGCTAATGGCAATAGCGACAGGCACCTCCATAGTTAGGGATCGACCTTTAAGCGCCCGGAATGCGCCGCTAAAAAACGGCTCTGCGGAATAGAATACTACGGGTATTGAGATCGCTAAACTAAACCAGCGCATGAGCGATCGGTGCGATTCGTCAATACCACTCATTTCCCCGGCATATAGCGCTACCGCGAACATCATCACTTGAAGAAAAGCGATACCTGCAAGCCCGACCTTAAACAGCAACGAACGAAGTTCTGTAGCGAAGTGTTCCGCCGCATTTTCCTCATTCCAAGGTCGAACTCGATAGCCCAGTGCGCTCAGCGCCTGCAAAATCGTACTGAGCTTGGCGCGACTAGGGTCCCAACTAAAACGCAGGCGATGGCTTGCGGTCACAACCTGCGGCTCAATGGCGCCCGGTGTTTGCTCTAGGCGTTTTTCTATAAGCCAGGCACACGCTGAACACGTAATCCCTTCGACTAACAGGTCTACGCGATAGGATCCGGTCTCGAGTTGGCGACAAAAATCCTTTTGGAACGCTGAGTCATCGAAAATTTCCCAATCGAAACGATGTTCGTCTGGGCGAATGGCAGGTTCGTCGCGATGCTTGTAATAGGCGCCGAAACCATCACTTAGAATCATCTCAGCAACCGCTTGGCACCCAGCACAACAGACGGGATGGGACGAGCTATCGAAGCTCACGAAAAGGTTAGTGCCTTTGGGAACAGGCTCGTTACAGTGAAAGCAACTAGTTGTCATTTGCCTCGAGCCGCACAGTATTTCTGACGGAAAGGTCTAACTCGCCGTTCAGCAGCCAGGAGGTGCGAGAAAGTGGCTCAATTTGAATGTACCAACGGTGAGATAAATCACCTTCGCCAAGTCCTTCAAAATGCAAATTACCGTCTGCACGCTGGAGAATAAACTGTTGATCGAGATCCTCGGATACAGGGTGAATCAAACGCAGGATCACGGTGTCTTCGAGCTCTGAGAGCTTATTGAAATCGATGGAGACCTCCACCACCTCACCTGCTTGTTCAAAGGCTACCGCAGCCTTTAGATCTAGCTCCTGCGCACGATCTTGCTTGGCTATACGTTCGTTGATGGCAAGACCCTGTTTGTAGTAGTCACTCGCTACCACGTCGTCGGCGCCACTAATCGAACGACCGACAAAGATTAGCGCAAATACCACATCAACGAGCAATATCCCCAAAACAAAGAGTGCCCAAGGCTGTTTAAACCAACGGGTATCTTCAGGAATGTCGTCTACCTTAGAATCTTTCATTACCGTACCTGTGGCGCCATAAAGCGCGTCTCTATGATCTTCACTAAGCTAGGGTCATCGATTGCTCTGACTTCAACCTCGATGTCGTAGCGAAGACGATTGATATCAGCTGGATCAACAGTAATCAGAATGATACCTTCTTTTACTTCTCCGCCTTCAACCTCAATTGAGGTGTCACCAGATAAGACAAACTGCTCATTACCGATTATACGTAATTCATAGCGGTGCGTATCACTCAACATGTTGACGATTTTCACCCGATACGGATTCTCGATAAAGCCGGAGTTGTTGATCCGGTGCATGACGTTTCGATCGCGTTCGATATCCGCTTCCATCGGAACTCGCTGCACTAACGTGGTTACCAGAGCGCCTGTCATCAGCAGAATAAAGAATACATAACCAATTAATCGCGGACGAATGAACTTAGTTTTACCGCCCGCAATATTGTTCTCGGTGGTAAAGCTAATCAGCCCTCGCTCATAGCCCATCTTATCCATGATCGAATCACAGGCATCGACGCATAAACCACAGTTGATACATTCGTACTGTAAACCGTCACGGATATCGATATCTACCGGGCAAACCTGAACACACCAGGTGCAGTCAATACAGTCTCCAAGCCCTTGCTCCTTATAATCGACCTTCGGCTTACGTGGCCCACGATTTTCACCGCGTTTCTCGTCATAGGTAACCACTAAGGTATTGGCGTCATACATCACCGACTGAAAACGGGCGTAAGGACACATGTACTTACACACCTGCTCACGGAGAAAACCGGCGTTGGCATAGGTAGCAATCAAAAAGAACATGACCCAGAACACCGCAGAGGGTGCTGCGCTAAAGGTGAAAAGATCTACCACAAGCTCACGAATAGGGGTGAAATAGCCCACGAAGGTTAAACCAGTAAGGAAGCCGACCAATATCCACGAGCCATGCTTGGCGCCTTTTCTGGTAATTTTCTCCACATTCCAAGGCGTCTTATCGAGCTTCATCCGCTTACCGCGATCTCCCTCTGTCTTGTACTCAAGCCACATGAAGATCTGGGTCCAGACGGTCTGCGGACAGGTAAAGCCGCACCAAACGCGCCCAAAAACATTGGTCACAGCGAAAAGAGTGAAAGCTGAAATAATGAGAAGGAATGCCAGCAAGATACCATCCTGCGGATAAAACGTTACCCAAAAAATGTGAAACTTACGCTCTGGCAGATCAAACAAAACAGACTGACGTTCCATTAAGTTCAACCACGGGGTGAGGAAATAGGCTAATAAGAGAGGCCAAACAAATAAACGGCGAAGCTTGAGAAACTTACCATTCGATAAGTGACGGTTGTACACCTTATCGTGATCACCCGCCAGGTCAACGTAGAGAGTCTCTTCATTCTTGGCTGGAATACGTTCGCCCATAATAGTTCACCTCTAAATCATTCACACAATAAAAAGCGGTAGCCTTGGCCACCGCTTTTGCACAGAGCCAACGAAGCGCTAGCTAGTCGTTAGATAGCCCGTAAACGTAGGCAGCAAGAAGGTGGATTTGCTCCTCACTAAGACTATGGCCAAACTTAGGCATTACACCGTTACGCCCGCTACGGAGCGTATGCTTAATCATACCCTCTGAACCACCGTACAACCAGATATCATCAGTTAGATTCGGTGCACCTAACATCTGATTACCCTTTGCATCAGCGTTATGACATGCGGCACAGAACATTCCAAACTTCTGCTCACCCGCCGCTACTGCAGCGTCGTTCGTCGAGCGATCTGTAAAGGCGAGAAGGTACTGAGTCACTTCATCAATACCGTCTTCACCTAGCGCCGCGCTCCAAGCCGGCATCGCTGCAACGCGACCGTAGTTAAGTGTAGCGACGATATCATCCGGCTCACCGCCGTATAACCAGTCATTATCCGTAAGATTTGGGAAGCCGAAGTTACCTCTTGCATCTGAACCGTGACAAACAGAACAGTTATTGGCAAATAAGCGACTACCGGTTTGTTGAGCACGCTCATTATCAACTAACTCTTCAACTGAATACTGCATGTATTCCGCTAACACTGCACCATAACGCTCGTCGGCCGCCTGTTGACGCTCTTCGAGCTGGCCAACCTGCGTCCACCCAAATACACCTTTGTAATTACCCATTCCGGGGTAAACAATGAGATAGGCAATACCGAAGATAAATGTGGCAACGAACAGGCCAAACCACCAGCGTGGCATCTCGTTTTCAAGTTCGTAAATGCCGTCAAACTCATGCCCAGTAGTCGGGTCATCAGGATCTTGATTAATCCGTGGGGTCTTGCGATTGGCGAATAAGATCCAAGCTTGGATGACCAAGAAGACACTCGTCAGAATAATGATCCACCAACTCCAAAAACTATCCATCATTTCTTCCCTTCTTCATTCTCTGGTAACTCATCGGCGAACGGTAGGTTCGCCGCCTCGTCAAAGTCACGTTTGCGATTCTTGCTAAATGCCCATGCAAAGATGAGGATCATAGCGAGGAAAGCCAAAACGGTGCCAATTGCCTCTAAAGTACCCGTAGACATAATTTAACGCCTCTCGGTAATTGAAAGTCCAAGACCCTGCAAATAGGCAACTAAGGCGTCAATTTCCGTCTTGCCAGCAACATCCTCTTGAGCTGAAGCAATCTGCTCATCTGTATAGGGCACGCCTAGCGTACGCATTGCTGCTAATTTCTTCGGCGTCAATTCACCCGTAAGCACATTCTCGAACAACCACGGGAATGCAGGCATATTTGACTCAGGAACTACATCACGCGGGTTGTATAAATGCGCGCGATGCCATTCATCTGAGTACTTAGCACCTACTCGAGCCAAATCCGGTCCAGTACGCTTAGATCCCCAAAGAAATGGGAATTCATAAACGTGCTCGCCGGCTACACTGTAGTGGCCGTAACGCTCCACTTCGCCACGCAGCGGACGAATCATCTGGGAGTGACAGGTATTACAACCCTCGCGGATGTAGATATCACGCCCTTCAAGCTGAAGTGCAGTCCAGGGCTTTAACCCCTCAACGGGCGTTGTTGTTTCTTCTTGGAAGAACAATGGCACGATTTGCACCAAGCCACCGAAGCTGATCATGACAGTAACAAGAACTACCATCAGCCCGATATTTTTTTCGATAACTGAATGATTCATTTCTCTAAATCCTTACGCTGCTGCCGACTGAAGAACGGGTCGACCATTATCAGCAGGTGTACCAATCTTAGCGGTTCGATAAACGTTGTAGAGCATGATTAACATACCGGTTAGGAACAGTGCGCCGCCAACGAAGCGAACAAAGTAACCCGGACCACTTGCTACAACCGAATCAACAAAGCTATAGGTCAATGTGCCGTCGTCGTTAAACGCACGCCACATCAGGCCTTGTGTAATACCGTTCACCCACATTGAAGCAATGTAGAGCACCGTACCGATAGTTGCTAACCAGAAGTGGCTGTTAATCAAAGCAACCGAATACATCTCAGTACGACTGTAAAGGCGCGGAATCAGGTGATAAAGCGCACCAATTGAAACCATGGCTACCCAACCGAGTGCACCCGAGTGAACATGGCCGATTGTCCAGTCCGTGTAATGAGATAGTGCGTTAACCGTTTTAATGGCCATCATCGGGCCTTCGAACGTTGACATACCGTAGAATGACAGCGATACCACTAGGAAGCGAAGGGTTGGATCCGTACGAAGCTTGTGCCAGGCACCGGACAGTGTCATCACACCGTTAATCATACCGCCCCAGCTAGGCGCAAGTAGAATTAGCGACATCACCATCCCAAGCGACTGAGCCCAATCTGGAAGCGCTGTGTAGTGAAGATGGTGTGGACCCGCCCAAATATAAATACCAACTAACGCCCAAAAGTGCACAACGGACAGACGATAGGAGAATACTGGACGCTCTGCCTGCTTCGGAACGAAGTAATACATAATCCCTAGGAAGCCAGCAGTCAGGAAGAAGCCTACTGCGTTATGACCGTACCACCACTGAATCATCGCGTCGGTTGCGCCGCTATAAATGGAATAGGATTTGAAGAGCGAGACCGGCAATTCAAGGTTATTCACGATATGTAGGACAGCAACAGTTAAAATGAAGCCACCGAAGAACCAGTTGGCCACATAAATATGCGTGACTTTTCGCTTTACAATCGTGCCAAAGAAGACGATGGCATAAGCAACCCAAACAATCGCGATGAGAATATCGATTGGCCACTCAAGCTCTGCATACTCTTTCGATGATGTGAAGCCCATGGGTAATGTAATCGCGGCAGCGATGATAACCAGCTGCCAACCCCAAAATACAAACCACGCCAACTTCTCAGCAAACAACTTAACTTGGCTAGTTCGTTGAACAACATACAAAGACGTTGCCATCAACGCACAACCACCAAATGCAAAAATCACCGCATTGGTATGAAGTGGACGAAGACGACCAAAGTGGAAATAAGGTCCAGCGTTTAATTCAGGCCAATACAGCTGTGCTGCAATCAACACCCCTACTGCCATCCCAACGATACCCCAGACCACCGTCATGATGGAGAAGTAGCGTACAATCTTAAAGCTGTAGTCTACCGCGAGGTTCGATGTTGCTTGAGAAGTACTCATAAAATTTATCCGATCTCAGTAACATTTTGATTAGTTGAAAAACCCTAGAGGTTTTCCGTAATTTCCATCTTAAATAGTAGAAGATAAATCGAATTTAGCCTCCACTAAATAACCACAATATTTATATGGTTTAATTCAAATCCATAATGCCATAAATAGCATGCAAAAAAAATGCCTTTAGTGACACGAAGTAAAAAAATTTATCTAGCAACCAAAGAAACGAAAAAGCCCAGCATGGCTGGGCTTCCAATGATTAAAAAATCAACAAAATTAACTGTTCGATCGGCCCTTTGCAGCGCTAATCTTTAAGCGCAATGCATTCAGTTTAATAAACCCTTCAGCGTCCTTTTGATCATAGGCCCCTTCGTCCGCTTCAAACGTCGCTATTTTCTCATCAAACAGTGACTGCTCGCTGCGACGCCCCACTACGGCAACAGTACCTTTATAAAGCTTCAAACGAACATCACCATTCACATACTGCTGAGTTGAATCGATGGCTGCCTGAAGTGCTTCGCGCTCTGGCGACCACCAGTAACCGTTGTAGATGAGCTTCGCATAGCGTGGCATCAACTCATCCTTTAGGTGGGCCGCTTCGCGATCTAATGTTAACGATTCAATTGCTCGGTGCGCTTTGAGCATGATGGTCCCCGCCGGTGTTTCATAACACCCTCGTGACTTCATCCCTACGTAGCGGTTTTCAACGATATCAAGGCGGCCAATACCGTTGGCTCCGCCGAGTTCATTCAAACGCTCCATCACGGTCGCTGCGGAACACGCTTCCCCGTCAATCGCAATGACATCACCTTTTTCATAGCTCAGTGTCACGTAGGTTGCTTCATTCGGCGCATTTTCTGGTGCAACGCTCCAACGCCAGATATCTTCTTCAGGCTCCCACCAAGGATCTTCTAAATTACCACCTTCATAGGATATATGCAGAAGGTTAGCATCCATTGAGTAGGGAGACTTTTTACCGCGCTTCATCTCAACTGGAATATTGTGTTCCGCGCAATACTCCATCAGTAGTTCGCGAGAGTTCAAATCCCATTCACGCCATGGAGCAACCACCTTGAGGCCTGGCATCAACGCATACGCCCCGAGTTCAAACCTTACTTGATCGTTGCCTTTGCCCGTCGCGCCATGAGAAATCGCCCCTGCGCCAACCTTTGCGGCAATTTCAACCATACGCTTAGCAATCAACGGTCGTGCAATAGACGTACCTAAAAGGTATTCGCCCTCATAAATTGCATTAGCTCGAAACATCGGGAAAACATAGTCTTTGGCAAACTCTTCACGTAAATCTTCAATGAAGATTTCCTTCACACCTAGAGCCTCAGCTTTTGCACGTGCGGGCTCAACCTCTTCACCCTGACCGATATCGGCAGTAAACGTTACCACTTCATAGTCATAGGTTTCCTGGAGCCATTTAACAATCACAGAGGTGTCTAAACCACCGGAGTATGCTAAAACGATCTTTTGCTTCTCTGACATATTCATACCTAAATAAAATTGACGAGTAATCTGGACAATTTAGCGTCAAGATTGAAATAAAGCGAATGAAAAATAGCTGAGGTTACTATAACCATAAGTTGCAAGTCGGCATCTGAGCATTTTTTGATGCGTGGAATTAATAATGAACATCTTCATGGCAATACGCTAAAATACTGCCAAACAAACTACGGAGCTTGCTCGAATGGAACTTACTATTACCCGCCCGGATGATTGGCACCTTCATTTTCGTGATCACGAGGCTTTGGCACTAACTGTTCCGGACAGTGCGCGATATATGGCACGTGCTATCGTAATGCCAAATTTAACTCCTCCGGTGGTAAATGCTGAACAGGCACAAGCTTACTTTGCGCGTATTATTGACGCTACACCAGCTCACAATCATTTTAAGCCGCTGATGGTGCTTTATTTAACCAACGCGACCACGGTACAGGATATTATTGATGCCAAGGATAGCGGCGTAGTCGTTGCGGCCAAGCTCTATCCCGCCGGCGCCACCACCAATTCAGACTCCGGCGTGACTGACATTAAGGCCATGTATCCGGTATTCGAAGAAATGGCCAAGCAAGGCCTTCGCCTATTGGTCCATGGCGAAGTCACCCATGCTGATATCGATATCTTTGATAGAGAAAGCGAGTTTCTAAAAACCTACTTAGCCGATATTGTTGCTACCTTCCCAACACTTAAGGTAGTGCTTGAACATATCACTACTGAAGAGTCGGTAAACTTTGTAGAACAGGGGCCGGATAACTTAGCGGCAACCATCACAGCACATCACCTACTCTATAACCGTAATGACATGCTAGCCGGAGGTATTCGACCGCACCTCTATTGCCTACCCATCCTTAAGCGTAACACCCACCAGAGAGCTTTGCTCCGCGCAGCCACGAGTGGCAACCCAAAATTCTTCTTGGGAACGGATAGCGCTCCGCACGCAAAGGGCGCCAAGGAAGCTGCCTGTGGCTGTGCAGGATCATATACCAGCTTTGCAGCGATTGAACTCTACGCTATGGCGTTTGAGCGTGAAGGCGCGCTGGACAAGCTCGAAGCTTTCGCTAGTCACTTTGGGCCCGATTATTACGGTATGCCGCGAAACAGCGACACGATTACCTTAACGAAGAGGTCCTGGACTGCTCCAGCGTCACTCCATTTCGGGGACAGTGAGTTGGTGCCACTCATGGCGAACGAAGAAATTGAATGGAGCGTCAGCTAAATGGCCATCGCAGACCGATTTCGCGGATTTCTCCCGGTGGTCATGGATCTTGAAACTGGGGGCTTTGAGGCCTCCACCGACGCTATTTTAGAAATGGCGTTAGTCACGCTTAAGATGGAAGACGGACAGTTAGTCCGTGATAAATCCTACGAGTATCATATTAAGCCGTTCGCCGGCGGCCGACTTGACCCTAAGGCACTGGAATTTACGGGGATTGATGTCACCGACCCAAACCGTGAAGCGATCCGGGAAATTGAGGCATTTAAAGCAGCCTTTGAGATAATTCGCCAAGATGTTAAAGCAAAGGGATGTAACCGCGCGGTGCTAGTCGCCCACAACGCTCACTTTGACCTAGGGTTTATTAACCAAGCCATTTCACGCAATAACATCAAGCGTTCACCGCTACACCCGTTCTCTTGTATGGATACGGCAACCTTAGCTGGCTTAGCCTACGGCCATACGGTACTGGCAAAGGCGTGCAAATTATCGGGAATGGAGTTTGATGGCAAACTTGCGCACAGTGCCCTCTATGACACCGAAAAGACAGCCGAACTATTTTGCCGAATTGTTAACCGCTGGCATGAACTAGGTGGCTGGCCACTACCAACCATTGACGAAGTAAGCACAGCGGAGGCTTAGACCTCTGCTGCAATCATATCCGCATAGGTTGCTTTCAAAAAGTCACTCAACCACTGCATCTCGGCGCTATAACGTCTATCTGGCGCCATATACAACCAAAACTTAAGCTCTGGCACCACTAAGCCTGGTGGCATGCCAACATTAACAATGTCATTCAGGTTTGAACCGGGTAACTGCATTAAATCCACGCCGGAATAAACGCAATCAGTCCGACGGATAATCTCAACGATCGAGCCTACGTCCGGGGTATCGTAAACCACTTTGCGGCGGAGATTCTGTGCCGCAAGCCACTCGTCAACAAGACCTCCCGTATAGCGAGTCATCGCAGGCACGAGATATCTAACATGCGGATAGCTCAAAAAGTTATCCATCGTAATTTCAGAAGTCGTTAGCGGGTGCCCCTTCTTTACCAACGTAGCGAACGGCACCGGACCAAGTGCTTCCCCAGCAGTGGGACGTGCGCCAATTCGCGGAGGAAAAGCGATAATCATATCCAACTCGCCCTGATCCATTCGCCGCCAACTATTATCCGTAACACCTTCCGAAATGACGCGAATACCTGGCGCTGCACGTTGTAATCGCGCGAGAAATTCAGGCATAAGCTGTTGACCTAAATACGACAGTACCGCAAGGCGCAATTCGAGATCTGCAGTACTGGGATCAAAAGATCTTAGATCAACAAAATCTTCAATAGACTGCAATAGTTGGGGCAGTTCCTTAGATAGGTTTGCGGCGAGTGGCGTAAGCTGCATCTTGGTACCAACGCGCATTAACAAAGTATCGTCAAAGAGTTCACGGAGGTTGGCCAAGGTTTTAGACATGGCCGACTGGGTAACGAACAGCTGTTTAGCCGCTTGGCTAACTGAGCAGGTTGTCAGTAACACCTGAAGTGCAACGAGCTGGTTGAGGTTAATTCGAGATAACTCTACGCGTTTCATACTTTACTCATTGATATTTTTGCCAATCATAGCCTACTGGTAACGCTTAACGCAAAAAGGCCTCGCATGAGCGAGGCCTTTTTGCGTTGATTCAGACAGAACTTTATAGTTTGTCAGAATTACCCGCTAGGAATGCCGCTACACCTGTTGGCGACGCATCCATACCTTCATCACCTTCAGTCCAACCCGCTGGGCAAACTTCACCGTGCTCTTCGTGGAATGCTAAAGCGTCAACAAGGCGGATAAGCTCATCCATGTTACGACCAAGCGGAAGGTCATTAATAATCTGCGAACGAACGACGCCGTGCTTGTCGATTAGGAACGCGCCGCGGAATGCCATGCCGCCTTCAGACTCTACGTCGTAGTCTTTCGCAATCTGGTGAGTCATGTCTGCGGCTAGTGTATAGCGAACCTGACCAATACCACCCTGATCGATTGGGGTGTTACGCCATGCATTGTGAGTGAAGTGTGAATCGATTGATACACCAACAACTTCTACGCCTTTCGCAGTGAACTGATCCATACGGTGATCAAGCGCGATTAGCTCTGAAGGGCATACGAAAGTGAAGTCTAATGGGTAGAAAAATACTAGACCGTACTTACCTTTGATTGCTTCAGAAAGTGTAAAAGAATCTACGATTTCGCCGTTGCCAAGTACCGCTGGTACGGTGAAATCTGGTGCTTGCTTACCTACTAAAACTGCCATGAAAAAGCCTCCATTGGAAAAATGATACAACTCACTTTGAGTTGCTTGATAACTTGAGAGCTATTCTCTCTCAGAAAATACCATAGCGATATTAAAATAAAACTATGATCAGCTATAGCAAATAACTATCAACCAATCACCGGTGTTAACTACTCTGCCGTTGCTGTGTCCAACAAAGTTTTTAATTCACCGCTGTCCGCCATTTCAGCAACGATGTCGCAACCGCCAACGAGTTCGCCGTTTACCCAAAGTTGAGGGAAAGTCGGCCAATTAGCAAAACCAGGCAAAGTCTGACGAATTTCTGGATGCGATAAAATATCAACATAGGCGAAACGCTGCCCGCACGCCATGACATTTTGAACAGTTCTTGCAGAAAAACCACACTGAGGAGCCGTTGGCGAGCCCTTCATGTATAAAAGAATGTTATTGGTGCTAATCTGATCTTTGATGGTATCTAATATATCCATTGTTACAACGTCCAGTTAAAATGCGATGAGCTATTTTAGCCCGTTTTTATCCCAGTGTGTACCAACAAAGAGGCAACTAAGTGATAACCACAGAGAATTCTCCTATCATCCAATCGGCCGCTGTCGCGAATTCCTATGGTCGCCCGAGCCTAAAGTTCGTGAGTGCTGATGGCATCCGCTTAACCGATGCTGAGGGGAAACGATGGTTTGATGCGCTCTGTGGGATCGGTGTCGCTAACTTAGGCCATTGCAATCCCCAAGTTAATGATGCGATTTACAAGCAAATGCAAACGCTTGACCATATCTCCAATCTCTATGCAAGCGAAGCACAAAACCGCGCGGCGGAAATGCTCTGTAATGCCGCCAATATGGAAGAGGTCTTCTTTTGTAACTCCGGTACGGAAGCCAACGAGGCCGCTATTAAGCTGGCACGTATTCACGGAATGAACAAGCGCGGCAGCGCTGGTCGAATCATTTGTTTTAGCGGCGCATTCCACGGTCGCTCCTTGGGTGCATTATCAGCTACCGCCAAGGAGGCTATCCGAGCACCCTTCTACCCGCTCCTCGCCAATATCGAGCACTTATCATTCGGCGACATCAACGCGGTTCGCGCGGCATTAGTATCCGCCGATGAGTACGACGCTATTTTACTGGAGCCTATTCAGGGGGAAGCTGGCGTAATTTGCCCACCCAATACATTCATTCCCGAATTGGCAGCGCTTTGTGCCAAGCACAATTTGCTATTGATGGTAGATGAAGTGCAATCGGGTAATGGTCGAACAGGGAAATACTTTGCCTTCCAACACAGCGGCATACAACCCGATGTTGTGACGACGGCCAAAGGACTGGCTAATGGTTTTCCCGCTGGCGCCACACTATTAGGCGGTAAGGCTACCGGTTTATTCACCCCTGGAACGCACGGCTCCACCTACGGAGGCAACCCTATGGCTTGTGCCGCCATCGAAAGCGTTTACAGTGTTTTGAGTGAGCCTGGGTTCTTAGAAGGCGTAACAGAGTTGTCGAGGCACTTTCAAGCTCAGTTAGCTAAGTATCTCGGCTCGCGGCTAGAACGAATTGATGGCTTAGGTTTAATGCTTGGCCTCCAGTTGAGCGACGGTATTGAGAATCTTGCTCAGCGTATGCTCGACCAAGGTATCCTCGTCAATGTCATCAACGCTGAACGAATCCGCTTACTTCCCCCATTGATCATGACTCACGAAGAAGCTACGGAACTTGCAGTAGCTATTGGACAAGCTTTAGACTGAGAGAATGATTGAACTAAACAGCATAACCAAGCGCTACGAATCTCTGAAGGTTTTAGAGCAAATAAATCTGACTATTGATTCAGGCGAGATTCTCGCGCTTGTCGGCTCAAGCGGGAGTGGCAAGAGCACGCTTTTGCGAGTCATCGCCGGGCTTTGTGAAATCGATTCTGGCTCAGTGTCGATTGATAATCAGATAGTCCTAGATAAGCAGGTGAACGTGCGGCCTGAAGTAAGAAAGGTAGGTTTGATTTTTCAGGACCATGCGCTATTCCCCCATTTGAATGTCTTCCATAATATTGACTTTAGCGGCGTTAGCTCTCCTCGAGAAATCGAAAGCTTGGCACAGCAGTTACAAATCCAAGATCTACTCGAACGATTCCCCCATGAGCTTAGTGGCGGTCAGCAGCAGCGCGTTGCTATTGCGCGTAGCATTGCTGCAAAACCTCGTGTTTTACTCTTTGACGAGCCCTTCGCAAGCCTTGATGAGTCACTTAAACACAGTCTGCTGAGCGAACTTCAACAGCTGATCAAAGCTCGGCACATGACCGCAATTTTCGTTACTCATAACCATAGAGAAGCTTTTGCTTTAGCAGATAGAGTAGCCTTCTTACATCAGGGGTCCTTAGCTCAAGTAGACAGCCCTGAAAACATATTTATGCTACCCGCCACCGAGGCTTGTGCTGAATTCTTTTCGCTTGGCTACTGGTTTACTGAAGCTGAGTTAATGAAGCTGTGCACTGAGTCTCACCCAGCAGGACGTTATTTTGTGCGCCCTGACTCGCTAAACCTATCTGCTGAGATCGAAAACACGAACGAGTTCACTGCAGCGAAGATTAAAAGCAAAATCTATCTAGCACCTGGTTTTCAATATGAAATCGAGTTGAAGAAGTTGGGCGTTTCTAGCTTGCGGGTTAACAGCCCTGAGAATTTAAAGATTGGACAAACCGCTACTGTTTCTCTAGTTTCGCAAAAAGTATTACCGTTTATCGACTAATCATTGCGTTCATCCGTAATATTTGATTAACTGCACGAGCTCGTAGAGCAGGCCATCAGGCCTTGATCACTTAATAATAAATCGGAATTACTATGCTAATCATTAGTCGCCGCTGTGGCGAATCCTTCATCATTGGTGACGACGTTAAAATCACTGTGCTTAGTGTTAAGGGCAACCAAATACGCATTGGGATTGATGCCCCGAAAGAGACTACAATTCTACGAGAAGAGGTCGCTGATCGCAGAAGATCTCCAATGTCTGAAACAGAAGAAGCCAGTTCAAATTCTTAATGAACTGGCCTCAAATCTTCAGTACTTTAGTCAGCGTATCGATCTAACCTTCGGATAATACTGCATCAGTTCGCGCAGCCATGATGAAATCATTTCGGTGAAGACCACCCATTTCATGACTCCACCAGGTCACCGTGACTTTTCCCCATTCAGTCAATAAAGCTGGGTGATGTCCTACTTCCTCTGCAATCTCACCTACTCGATTAGTAAATGCTAAGGCCTGCTTGAAGTTGCGAAATTTATACACCCGTTCGAGCTGCATGACTCCGTCACGAACCTCTGGGGTCCATTCTGGAATCTCGCCGATAAGCGAAGCTAACTCTTCATCGCTAACTTGTGGAGCGTCTGCTCGACAGGCTTCGCACTGTTGTTCTGCTAATGACATAATTCATTCTCCTACAAAAGTGTCTATAGTTTGCACCGAAGACATCTCTCATGTCCAGTAGTTACAAGTGTAACTACTTGTGTTCCTCATTATTTATTATTGAGCGCGGTCTGATTAATTTTTTCTGCCCAAATTTTTGGCCCAGTTTCGTGCACCGATTCACCATTAACGTCTACGGCAACGGTCACTGGCATGTCCTCAACTTCGAACTCGTAAATAGCTTCCATACCGAGTTCAGGAAAACCAACTACTGTTGATTTCTTAACAGCCTGTGAGACCAAATAGGCCGACCCACCAACCGCCATTAGATACACCGCTTTGTGACGCTTAATTGTCTCGATAGCAACGGGACCACGTTCCGCTTTACCAACCATGCCTATCAGTCCGGTCTCTTCAAGCATCGTGTCGGTGAATTTATCCATCCGCGTAGCCGTAGTGGGTCCCGCTGGGCCAACTACCTCGTCGCGGACTGGATCTACGGGTCCCACGTAATAAATGAAACGGCCACGCATATCCACTGGGAGTTCCTCTCCGCGCGCGAGCATATCTACCATCTTCTTATGAGCCGCATCACGGCCTGTCAGAAGTTTACCTGAGAGTAAGACCGTCTCACCCGGCTCCCACGTTAGTAAATCTTCAGGTTTAACCGTATCAAGATTCACCCGTCGAACCGATTCACCTAGCTCCCAAGAAATCTCCGGCCAGTCTTCCAGTTTTGGCGCTTTAAGCTCAGCCGGACCGCTGCCATCAAGCGTGAAGTGGGTATGACGCGTTGCCGCACAGTTAGGAATGATGGCTACTGCTTTGTTCGCTGCATGAGTTGGATAATCGCTAACTTTGACATCCAAAACCGTAGTCAGCCCGCCCAATCCCTGTGCACCAATTCCCAGTTTATTGACCTTATCAAACAGCTCAAGGCGAAGTTCTTCGGCACGTGTTGAGGCGCCCTTTTCCTGGAGTTCATGAATATCGATACTCCCCATCAAAGATTCTTTTGCCAGCATCATGGCCTTCTCAGCAGTACCGCCGATACCAATTCCAAGCATCCCCGGCGGGCACCAACCTGCTCCCATTCGAGGAACCATATCCAACACCCAATCTACAACCGAATCCGACGGATTAAGCATCGCGAATTTGGTCTTGGCTTCGGAGCCACCGCCTTTCGCAGCAACATCGATCTCAACCTTATCGCCTGCGACGATCTCATAGTGAACAACGGCCGGAGTGTTATCCCCGGTATTCTTGCGAGCGCCGTCAGGATCAGCTAGCACTGAAGCACGCAACACGTTATCGGGATGTGCGTAGGCTCTACGAACGCCTTCATTGACCATATCGGTAACAGTCATTTCAGCATCCCACTGAACCTTCATTCCGACACGGACGAAAACGTTCACAATACCTGTATCCTGACAGATGGGGCGACGCCCCATGGCACACATCCGCGAGTTAATCAGAATCTGGGCCATGGCATCCTTTGCAGCCTTTGACTCTTCTCTCTCGTAGGCTTCATTGACCGCATCAATGAAATCCTTAGGATGATAATAGGAAATGTACTGTAATGCGCTTTCGATGCTCTCGATAAAATCGTCTTGACGGATAATCGTCACTGCTTACTCCTTAAGTAACTCGACTATTCACTAAATCAATACAAAGTGTAGCTTATTGGCCCACTGGAATTTGATTGCGAAGTTCATTCAGTTGTCTATTTACCGTTTGACGGTAGGCATCAAACCCCGTTGCTAATGCTTCGGTTTGTTCAATACGACGGCTCAATTCAGTGTTTGCTAGCGCATTCTGGCGCTCTAAGTCTGCAATACGATCCGATAATTGCTGCATACTAGTTTGCTGTTCTTGAATAACTTCACCTAATAAGAGTGCTCGCTGGTTAGCTTCATTAACCAAAACGTCCTTGCTAGCCAACTCGGATTGAAGACGCTCCACGGCTGAACCACTCTCACCTGCACTGCGTGCCGCTTGCTGAACCTGAGACGAAGTAGACGCGAGTGACGTCTCAAGTCGGACAATGGCCGTTGTGTTTGATGCAATAGCAGTACGGTTACGATCATAGGCAACCCCCCAAAGCTTGCGTATCTCGGAAGTAGCGAACTGATGAGCTTCCTCCGCCTCCTCGTTAAACGCCGTGGTCTCAACCGTTAAGCTTTGCATACCCAATGATAGTTCCGCTATCTGAGCTTGAAGCGCTTTATTCTGCAAAGACTGTTGGTAGAAAAAATAACTTGAAACTGCGGCAATGATTATCGCAGGCACTATGGAGATTACGGCAAACTTAGCCATTGAAACGCTGCCAACGGTTGCCGGTTTCGAGGTCGGCGCTTGTGTGCTACTCGACGCGGGACGTTTAATGGCGGAACGCTGGGGCTTAGCTTGCCCCGAACGAATATCATCTTTATCTAATTTCATACTCGGAACCACTATTGGTTCATCAATATTGCGATTTGACATTGTTATTATCACCCTGTAACGACATCGTCTTAATGTACGGCAATTTTACCCTCTTTAACGCCTGCGAACCAAGCGATTGCACACACTCTTGTGGAAATTCATTAACCCAAACCAGCAATCCGGGAAATTACCCTAGTAGATACCGTAGAAAACCACTAGATTGACGCGCGGCCAGTGCCATTTTGCTTCACTTTGTTCTACAATCGCGGAAACATTTTATTCAATAAATACTGCAAGGAGTCGCCACATGTCACATGTACTTCCAGAATTACCGTACGCAATGGATGCGCTTGAGCCACATATCTCAAAGGAAACCCTTGAGTTTCACTATGGCAAGCACCATGCAACTTACGTCACTAAGCTAAATGGCCTCATCGATGGCACCGATTTCGCGGGCAAAGACCTTGAAACTATTGTTAAAAGCTCTTCTGCGGGCGTATTCAACAACGCTGCACAAATTTGGAATCATACTTTCTACTGGAACAGCATGAGCCCAAATGGCGGCGGCGAGCCTACTGGCGCCCTTGCTGATGCTATCAGCGCTAAATGGGGTTCTTTCGAAGACTTCAAAGTCGCTTTCAACGATATGGCTGTTAACAACTTCGGTTCATCTTGGACTTGGTTGGTCAAGAACACTGATGGTTCACTTGAGATCGTCAACACGAGTAACGCAGCAACGCCGATTACTGGCGACGCTAAGCCGTTGTTCACTGTCGATCTTTGGGAACACGCCTACTACATTGACTTCCGCAATGTTCGCCCTAACTACCTGGCAGCGTTCTGGTCATTGATCAACTGGGAATTTGCTAGCGCAAACTTTGCTTAATCGCCAGTTGTAGAGCACTTCGCTCTAATAAAAAAGCCGCTCAACATTCGTTGCGCGGCTTTTTTTTTACTCCAACAAATATCGCCGTTGGAAGGCAGCCATTCACTCTAAAGTAAATGGCGAACAACGCTAACCCACGAACTTACGCGCATTTAAGAACATCTTCATCCACGCGCCATTTTCCTCCCAGCCAGCAGGTTTATGAGAGTTAGTGATGGTGCGGAATACACGTTCCGGATGCGGCATCATAATTGTTGCACGACCGTCCAATGATGTGACCCCCGTCACCCCCTCAGGCGAGCCATTAGGGTTTAGTGGGTACTGCTGTGTCGCCGCGTCATTATCGTCAATATACTGAAGACTTCGAGTAACATTCTGCAACGCTACTGGCGATGCAAATTTAGCCTGTCCCTCACCGTGAGCAACGGCAACTGGGATACGAGACCCGGCCATACCGTTCAACAGCACACTTGGCGAGTCCATCACTTCAACCATGGCTACTCGTGCCTCAAACTGTTCACTCGCGTTACGATGGAAGGTAGGCCAGTGTGCGGACCCCGGAATCAATTCCTGTAACTGCGCCATCATCTGACAACCGTTACAGACACCCAGCGAGAAGGTTTGCTGATTTTGGAAGAATGCACTGAACTCATCATAGGCTCGCGGATTATTCAAAATAGTGCTTGCCCAACCACGCCCCGCTCCTAATACATCTCCGTACGAGAAACCACCACACGCGGCCAGCCCCGACATGTCAGCCAAGCTCAAACGCCCGGAGAGAATATCAGACATATGCACATCCACAGCTTGGAACCCTGCTCGGTCAAACGCCGCTGCCATTTCATTCTGACCATTCACACCCTGTTCACGTAGAATTGCGACTTTGGGCTTATTCGTTCCAATCACTGCTGGTGCTGCAAGCTCCGAAAGATCGAAACTTAGTTCAGCACGAATCCCACGAGATGGATGCTTAAGCGCTTCAAACTCGGTCGTAGCGCACTCCGGGTTATCACGAAGCGCCTGCATCCGATAGGAGGTCTCGGCCCAAATGGTTTGCCATTCGTACAGTGAGACTTTAGTTACGACATCTCCCTGATGACACAACTCAAGCTGATCATCTGCGCGCGTTGTACCCAACACCACCAGCAAGTCGGTAGCGTCAGCCTGCTCTATCAGTGCTAACACTTTAGGAAGGTCCGCAGTGGCTACTTCCAATACCGCACCCGCCTCCTCACTAAACAATCCCGCCAGCAAGTCATCAGCGTCGATGTTTACGGACCAACCTAAGCGGCCAGCAAAGGCCATTTCTGCAAGGGTCGTCAATACACCACCGTCAGATCGGTCATGATAACTGCGAAGTAAGCCAGCTTTTAACAGCGCTTGGACACTATTAAATAAGGCTTTCACGTCAGTACTTGCGACATCGGGGACGATATCGCCCACCTGATTAAAGACCTGTGCCAACGCAGAAGCCGCTAGGCGATCTTTACCTCGTCCGAGATCGAGTAATAGCAGGGTTGAATCAGCCGCTTGCAATTGCGGCGTCACGGCAGAACGAACATCCTCGACGGGTGTGAAGCCGGAGACGACTAGCGATAACGGCGCTACAACCGCCTTATCCTCATCGCCGTCTTTCCATTGGGTACGCATTGATAAAGAGTCTTTACCAACCGGAACAGTGAGACCCAACTCAGGACAGAACTCCATACCTACCGTCTTTACCGCCTCGAAGAGCGCTTGATCTTCGCGGTTGTGGCCTGCGGCACACATCCAGTTGGCTGAGAGCTTAATATCCGACAACCGTTCAATCGCGGTCCCCGCCAAATTAGTAATAACTTCGGTAATACTTAAACGCGCTGCGGCAGCGCCGCTAATTAGCGCTACCGGCGCACGTTCACCCATCGCCATGGCTTCACCCGCAAAGGTGTTATAGCCTACGGTTGTCATGCCGTAATCCGCGACGGGAACCTGCCAAGGTCCCACCATTTGGTCGCGGACAACCTGACCGGTAATTGAGCGATCGCCAATGGTAATGAGGAATGACTTACTGGCGACTGTTGGCAGGCTGAGAACTCGTTTGATCGCCTCATCTAATGCCACGTTGCTAAAATCAAGCGCCGGCGTAGTGACCTGTTGAGTATTAACATCGCGGTGCAACTTAGGCGTTTTACCGAGCAGTACATCTAGCGGAAGGTCTACCGGAGATTCATTGAAGTGTGAGTCCGTCACCGTTAGATGCCGCTCCTCGATAGCGGTACCCACTGCACTGTACGGGCAACGTTCACGCTCACATATCGCTTCAAAACGTGCCATTCGCTCAGGATGAATCGCCATCACATAACGCTCCTGCGACTCGTTACACCATACCGCCAAAGGTGTCATCCCACGTTCATCCGAGGGTACTTTACGTAACTCAAAGTCACCGCCAACACCTAGATCATCGACTAACTCTGGGAATGCGTTAGATAGACCGCCCGCGCCAACATCGTGGATGAGGGCAATGGGGTTCGCTTCGCCTAACGCACAGCAACGATCGATAACTTCCTGAGCACGACGTTCCATCTCTGGGTTCTGACGTTGCACGGAAGCAAAATCAAGCGCCTCACTTTGTGCCCCGGAGTTGACACTCGACGCAGCACCACCGCCTAGGCCAATTTCCATAGCTGGGCCACCGATAACCACCAACTTCATGCCGGCCTTACCGGACTCCGAAAGAACATGTTCGTCACGAACATTACCGTAGCCACCCGCAATCATGATGGGTTTGTGATAGCCGCGAACTTCGCTATCCAAATCCGTATTTAAACGCTGTTCGTAGGTGCGGAAATAGCCATTAATATTCGGGCGACCAAACTCGTTGTTAAACGCCGCACCGCCAATAGGGCCTTCCTGCATAATTTCGAAAGCCGAGCAGATTCGCTCTGGCTTACCAAAATCGACTTCCCAAGGTTGGTTGAATCCAGGAATACGCAGATTACTGACAGAAAAGCCCGTTAAGCCAACCTTTGGCTTTGAGCCACGACCCACCGCTCCTTCATCTCGAATTTCACCACCTGAACCTGTACCCGCTCCAGGGTGCGGTGCAATAGCTGTTGGATGATTATGCGTCTCAACCTTCATTAGCATGTGCACTGACTCATTACTGTAACCATACTCATTGCTATCAGGTGATACCCACAGGCGATCAACCACAGGCCCTCTCGTTACCGAGGCATTGTCACTATAGGCTGACAACACATTATCACCCGATACTTTGTAGGTATTACGAATCATGGCAAAAAGTGATAACGGTTGATCTACGCCATCGATCGTCCAGCTTGCATTAAATATCTTGTGGCGACAGTGCTCAGAGTTTGCCTGTGCAAACATCATAAGTTCGGTATCTACTGGATCTCGGCCGAGCTCGCTATATTTGGTTAATAAGTACTCAATCTCATCTTCACCTAGCGCTAAACCTAACTCGCGATTCGCCTGCGCCAGAGCAGCTGCGCCATCCGTACCCAGTGTCACTCGCGTAAATGGCTTAGGTTCAGCATGGGAAAACACTTTTGAATAGTCGCTTAGGGAGGGCAGAACCTCCGAAGTCATTGGATCAAAGACTTCAGCTAAAAGGGCTGCAGTAGGTTCAATCACCGCTCCCGCTGCATCGAAGAACTGCCATGCTTCGCCACGCTCAACTCTAGCCAATCCTAATACCCCGCAATTGCGAAGAATATCCGTCGCTTTCGACGACCACGGTGAAATAGTGCCAATTCGTGGCACGATCAAAGCACCTTCAACCTGCCCGCCGGTTACCTGAAGCAGCCGATCAATTGTCGTTTGACTTGCCGCTAGATTATTTCCTTCAAGAAGTAGGACGAAATGAGCAGAGACAGACGCTACGTCCGAGTCTACTTGCTGTAAACGAGAAAGAATTTGCTGATTTCTAAAGTGTGATAAGCAGGACTGAGCAGCTAATAACATCGCGAAAATGATCTCTGTAGATAAAAAGTTAACTCATTGTACTGCATGGCAGCAGATCTGATAGTTCGAGCGTAATTTTCACATTATTCACAACCTTTGACCCTTGAGCCAAATCAACCGAACAGAGCGTATTAGGTAATGATGAGCGAATGAGCCGCTTACTTCGAATCTATTACGGTAGCTGAAACTAACTATGGTAAAGAAAAAAATTACAGCTACCATTGAGTGATCAACTTCTCACACTATACGAGACCTGACGCACACTATGAACTTCAAGTTTCTATTAAAAGTTGTAAGCATTTTGGCCGTTGCCTATTTTTGGACCGACAATTCGGCAGCTATCGAGCGGGCTACTAGCCTAAACTCTCCGCTGCGCTCACCAGTAGTCTCACCGTTACTGAGTTCCATCAACAACGACCACGAGCAAGTCAGCGACGCGATTGTTATTGGCAGTATTAATAAGCGAACTACCTGGTACGCCGACCATAATGAGTTTCGTGGAATTGAGTTCTTTTTAGCTAGTCAGTTCTCGCAGTTTGCCAATCGCCCTATCGAACTTGTGGCGTATCCGAGTCTCGACGAACTGAAGATAGCGTTGCAAAACGGTGATATCGACGTGATTGCCGCGGGCGTCAGCGATCATTGGATCGATACGACAACCTTCATAGCTGGACCAAAATACCGCTCAGTCTCCCCGGTACTCGTCACTAATGTTGATCCGATGAATACTTCAAACCGTTCTTCTTTAGCCCAAAATGGCTTGCCGAACGAAATCGTAGTTATTGACAACGGTTATTCTGAGCACATTGCTCGCCAGCAGTTTCTTACTCAAATCAGGATAGACAGCCACGCCACAATGCCAGCATTGGTTGACGCCGTTAGCACAGGAGAGATCGAAGCAGCCGTCATTGACCTACATTCCTTCCAGCAGGTTTCAATGCTGTATCCCGATCTCCAGGCGCACAAAATAGATGGATTGACCGCCGGCCACTCGTGGTTAACTAGCCACCGAAACCCGACGCTATCTGCGATGATTGAAGAATTCTTTCAAGATCATCTAAATTATTTAGCACTTGATAACATGATGGCGGCGGAGTTACCCAGGATCACCGAATTTTCTCTTGCGGACGCCCGCTCATTTCGATTCTTAATGCGCTCTCGTTTACCAACATTCTACGATACCATTGCGGAGGCTGCCGAAACGGTAGACCTGCCAACAACCCTCTTAGCAGCGGTGGGGTTTCAAGAGTCCCATTGGTCGGCGGACGCGACCAGCCCTACAGGGGTTAAAGGGTTTATGATGTTGACGCAAACTACGGCGGCGGAACTGGGTGTAGAAGATAGAACCAATGCTACCGCTTCTATTCACGGTGGTGCAAAGTATCTCCGTAAGCTCTATGACAATCTCCCTGAACGTATCCCACACGCCGATCGCATAGCCTTTTCGCTAGCGAGTTATAATATGGGACGCTCGCATGTTGAAGATGCGCGGATTCTTGCGCAAACTGCTGGCTTTAACCCCGATAGTTGGGATCACGTAAAGCCATTTGTCATCAAGCTTGAAGACCCAAGTATTTATCCCACGACAGAGCGCGGTTATGCTCGAGGCCGTGAGTGCGCAACCTACGTCGACAATGTTCTGCGCTATCAAGCGCTCCTAAACACCACACCTTATCTTTTAGCGGGCAACATCCAAAGTCACACTCGATACGCTGTAGCACCTTAAATATGGCGTGACAATTGAGCGAAATACGACTAAATTAGGCGTTTTAGACACTGGACCAACTACTTGAACGAGTTATCGGACAGCTTTCTGCTGGCGACCCTTGCAATGCTAATCCTTACTTCGGCCTTTTTTTCGGGTTCCGAAACCGGAATGATGGCACTCAATCCCTACAAGCTAAAGCACCGTGTAAATAGCGGTAACAAAGGCGCAAAGCGAGCAAGCCGCTTACTTGAAAAGCCCGAGAAGCTGATTGGCATTATTCTGATAGGGAATAATCTGGTTAATATTGGCGCGTCTGCCATTGCAACCGTCTTGGCTATGCGCTGGTTTGGTGATGCGGGTGTACTTATCGCAACCGGAGCCTTAACGATTATTATTCTTATTTTCGCGGAGGTGACACCGAAAACCTTGGCCGCTCACCGACCAGAATTGATCGCTATTCCCGCATCCAGTGTTCTTACTCCGCTGCTTGTCATTTTCTCACCCTTAGTTTGGCTAGTAAACCACGCCTCGAAGTTACTACTTCGCATCCTAGGTTTAAAGACATCCGATGGCCAGCGTCATATCCTCAGTACTGATGAATTGAAAACGGTAGTCGAAGAAGGCGGTAAACAAATTTCTCCTACTTACAAGGGAATGCTGCTAAACATCCTCGATCTCGATAAGATGACAGTCGAAGATATTATGGTGCCCCGAAATGAAGTCCAGACTATTGATGCCAATGATAGCTTTGCTGAGATCGAGCGACAAATTTCACAGAGCGAGTACACTCGCATCCCAATCGTAAATGGTGATATCAATGACGTCGTTGGTATTCTTCACCTTCGAAACGCTTTAAACCTATTCAAAAGCAGCGATTCCATTGAAAAGGACCAACTTATTGCGGCCGCCCACGACGCCTACTTCGTGCCGGAAAGTACTCCACTTTCAACCATGTTGGTTAACTTTCAGAAACAACAGCGTCGCATTGGTCTGGTGGTGGATGAATATGGTGATGTTCAGGGCCTAGTCACACTTGAGGATCTTCTTGAGGAGATCGTTGGCCGCTTTACTACTGATACTAAGGATGACGACGATATCGTTGTGATCGCGGACAACAACTTTTCCATTGATGCGACAGCACTCGTTAGGGATGTAAACAAAGCATTGGATTGGGAATTGCCTATTGATGGTCCAAAGACTATGAACGGGCTTATTGTTGAGACGCTTGAGCAAATTCCAGAGGCCCCGGTTGCCATTCGGGTTGGCCATTACATACTGGAAGCCCAGGTAATCGATACGCAGCGTATTAAGACGATTAGCGCGTACCGACTAGAAGATTAATAGTGGAAGATTAATATTACAGGCTCATACCCAGAGCCTGAGCACGCTCATTCGATTCTTTGATACAGGCAATCTGCTCTTCTTCGCTGTATAGCTGCCACTCGGTAATATCATCGGCGGTGCGAAAGCAACCGATACAGATATCGTCATTATCAAGCGCACAAACGCCGATACAAGGTGAAGCTACGCTCATAGGATTTCCTCTAATTGATCAAGATAGCGCTCTGCATTATCCACATAATGATCTGCTGAGGCTTTGAGCAGCTCATAGGTTGATGGGTCTAGCTGGCGGATAACCTTAGCTGGCGAACCCATAACCAGAGAGAAATCTGGAATATCGGCTCCCTCGGTGACTAATGAGTTCGCGCCGATAATACACGATTTACCAATCTTAGCGCCATTCAAAATAGTAGTATTGATGCCAATCAACGAGTAATCCCCTATCTCGCAACCATGCAACATGACCTGGTGACCAACCGTCACCCCACGACCCACCCGGAGCGGGATACCCGCATCGGTATGCAACACTGATCCATCCTGTATATTACTATCCTCACCCACTTCAATCAGTGCGTTGTCGGCACGAATAACAGCCGAAAACCACACCGAAGAACGGGGATGTAAAACCACCTCACCAATCAAGGCTGCAGTGGGTGCAATAAAGTGTTGTTCGCCGTATATCAGAGGAGACTTACCTCCAAGTTTAAATAACATTCAAATCTCCTTCATTCTAATATCGCTATCAAAGAGCTGCTTGGCAACGTCAGTGATGATATACGACGTCATACCCCATATCCGATGACCTTGGTAGTGATATTCAGGCACAGCTACTGCCCTCTCTTTATGTCGGCTTCGGGTTGTTCCGCTAATATTCTTCCTCACGAAGAAACTCATAGGCACACTAAATATCTGGTCAATTTCGTCGGGGTTTGCAGTGAGCGTAGGAAGCGAATCAATAACACCCAAGACCGAGGTCACGTGCACCCCCCACTTAGACACCAACGACGATAGCGGGCGAATCACCTCTACGTGTGCTGGAGGCAACGCAATCTCCTCCCAACTCTCTCGCAAAGCCGCTTCAATTGGTCCCTCCCCAGGTTCGATAATCCCTCCGGGAAAGGCAACTTCACCGCTGTGGTGCTTGAGCTGCTGGGAGCGAGTAGTTAGCACGACGTGCCAATCCTCATCATCTTGATGCAAACCAAATAATACCGAAGCCGAACGACTGTAGGGTAACGCGAAAAATGGCGTCGTCTGGTAAGCTGTCGCGCGGAGTTTTAGTGTTTGATAATCCAACAAAAGGTCATATCCCTTAGTATATTCACAGGTACCTTGGCACCCTGATGATGACTATAATACGGTAAATTACGAGGCGCCCCTATGAAATTTTGTAACTTTTGCGGGTCTGATTTGGCACAGCGAGTTCCAAATGGTGATAACCGCGAACGCCACCAGTGTACCAAGTGTGACGAAATACATTATCAGAACCCTAAAATGGTTGTCGGCACCCTTGTTAGTGACGGGCAGGGACGCATTCTTCTCTGTCGCCGAGCCATTGAGCCCCGTCATGGATTCTGGACCTTACCCGCAGGCTATATGGAAAATGGCGAAACAACGCTGGAAGGTGCGCTTCGAGAAACCTGGGAGGAGGCGGAAGCCAACGTTAACTCCCCCGCTCTATATCAAATTTTTAATGTACCGCGAATTAATCAGGTTTATTTCATCTATCGCGCATCGCTCGACGGCGCATTCGGCTGTGGCGAAGAATCACTGGAATGCAAACTCTTTCATCACGATGAGATTCCCTGGGAAGAGTTGGCGTTTAGCACGGTTTATCACTGTCTAAAACGCTGGTTCGAGAATCCTGACGATCATCAAGTGATGGAACGAACCATTGATTATCCGGCCAGAGCCTCAAGCTAATGATTTGTCCCTGTGATACCGGAAAGCCTTATCAAGCATGTTGTAAGCCTTTACACGAGGGAACGCTAGCAGCCAGCCCGCTCGCACTGATGCGTTCCCGCTTCAGTGCGTTTGCGTTGAACTTAATTCCCTACCTGAATAGCACCCAAACCGTTGAACCGATTGATACGCTCGATAGTTCGCGCTGGACAAGGCTACTCATCCACGGTGCCGGAGATAACTGGGTGCGTTTTTCGGCAAGATGGGAAGCGAGTGGTCAATTCGGGACCCTCTCCGAGCACTCACTCTTTGAACAACGAAATGATCAGTGGCTGTACACTCAGGGAGAGCAACTTGAGATGCCTGAGCTATCGTTGCCCACCCGAAACGCAAACTGTTGGTGCGCCTCAGGAAAGAAGTTTAAGCGTTGCCACGGTTAGCCACCGGCTAGTTTCACGGTGTAACCTTTCGCTTCGAGCAACGACTTTAATCGTTCACGGTGATCACCTTGTATTTCCACAACACCATCCTTTATCGCACCGCCGGTGGCACATTTTGCCTTCAGCTCCTTGGCAAGCTTCTTAAGCTCAGCACCAGCGATACCTAACCCTTCAATTTGGCTAACGCCGGCACCCTTTCGCTTACGATCTAAACGAAGCCTAACCACTCCATCGGTTAGCGAGACTGCTTCCACCGCCTTACATTGGCACTTGGCCTCAGGTTGCTCGCACTCGGGACACATCCGCCCCGAATCGGTACTATAAACTACTCGTGACATGACCTTCTCCCCGTTCAAGAAAGCGCTCTAGCATCACAATCATCTCCCTATTTGCCTTGGGAAATGTTCGCGACGTCAACAAATCAACTTCCAACCAATCTATCAACTGACCTTCTCTAGCCAATGCGTGTTGATTTTCCACGTTGAAAACAAAAAGGCTGAATCGAAGCGCTAACTCCGGATACTGATAAGCTAGCTCGCCAATACTAATTGCTTGATGTTCCGCAAGCACTAGCCCAACTTCCTCGGCCAGCTCACGCACCACTGCCTGACTTGCACTTTCACCGTCCTCGACTTTTCCGCCAGGAAACTCCCACTTTCCACCTTGATGTTTATCTATCGGGCGCTGGGCAATTAGCGCTTTGCCATGGCATATCACTAAGCCAATGGCAATATGTTGCTGAACCATCCTTAGCTCCGATAATCAGCGTTTATCGATACGTAATCGTGGGAGAAGTCACAGGTATACACCGTATCCGAATAACTACCTCGACCAAGTGAAATGTTGATAGTTATCTCACTTAGATCCATGACAGCCTGACCCGCCTCTTCCATGTAGTCTGGAGAAACTGCTCCATTTCGTACAATCTCAACCTCATTGAGATAGATGGACACTTTCTCGGTGTCAAGGTCATCGATACCCGCACGTCCTACTGCTGCGAGAATTCGACCCCAGTTAGGATCGCTGGCATATAGCGCGGTCTTCACTAACGGTGATTCGGCGACGGCATAGGCCACTAAACGCGCTTCCTCGGAGGTTGCTGTGGTATTAACCTTTACGGTAACGAACTTGGTAGCTCCCTCTGCATCGCGGACAATCGCCTGAGCGAGGAACAATAATACCTCACCCAACTCCCGTTCAAATTCTTCCCAGCCTGGCACGCTAGGAGACAACTCCACTCCACTCGCACCGGTAGCAATGAGCATGGCCGCATCATTCGTTGACGTATCGCCGTCTACGGTGATTCGGTTAAAACTCGGCTCAATCAACTTCGATGCTAGCGTATCGAGGTGTTCTCGCGCTATTTTAGCGTCGGTCGCAACGAAGCCCAGCATGGTCGCCATATTAGGCTTGATCATCCCAGCGCCTTTAGAAATACCAGCAATGGTTACCTGACTACCCGCGACATTAACGGTTCTAGCCGCGTATTTGGGTACCGTGTCCGTGGTCATGATACCGGTGGCAGCCTCCAACCAGGTGGCACCAAATGATTCGACTGAGGCCTTTTCAACACCCATTGCAAAACGTTTCATAGGCAGCGTCTCACCAATGACACCGGTAGAATAAGGTAATACCTGTTCCGCGGAATAACCAAGCTGGGTAGCAACAAGTTCGCAGCTTAACGCGGCATCATCCATACCCTGCTGTCCTGTTCCGGCATTGGCATTGCCGGTGTTGATGACTAGCGCTCGGATGTCGCCTTTGGCAAGATTTGCCTTCGCTACGTGAACCGGTGCGGCGCAAAATCGATTAGAGGTGAAAAGCCCAGCAACCGTCGCGCCTGCCTCCAGCCTCAATATCACAAGATCCTTACGATCAGGATAACGAATACCCGCCTCTAACACTGCGATCTCTAATCCCGCTACGGATAGATCTGGACCGTCTTGGGTCTTACCTACTGGCATAATTCTTCTCCATAAAAAAGGCTGCCATCGGCAGCCTTCACTTATTTATTCAACTGACCATGACACTGCTTGAACTTCTTACCCGAGCCACAGGGACACGGATCATTTCGTCCAACGCGCGGCCCCCGGGGTGCCGCTGGTTTTTGATTAAGCGCCGCATTAGCACGCTCTTTTTCAGCCGCCTCGGCACGCTGACGTTCTAACATTTCTGCCTCATCAGGACGCTTTACTTGCATGACCGACAGGAAGCGGATCATTTCGGTCTTAATATTGCTCAGCATTTCGGAGAACAACTCGAAACTCTCGCGTTTGTACTCCTGCTTTGGGTTTTTCTGTGCGTAGGCGCGAAGGTTAACACCTTGGCGAAGGTGATCCATATTGGAGAGATGATCCTTCCAATGCGTATCAACTACCTGCAACATAACTTGCTTCTCGATCAGGCGCATCGTCACACCTACCTCAGCAGATTTTTGCTCATAGTACTCAACGGCAGCGTTAAGCACACGCTCGGCAATGCGCTCTTCATCGATATCTTTTTCCGCGTCAATCCATTCTGAGATTGGCAATTTTAGCGCGAACTCAGCCTCGAGAACACGCTCCAAGCCCTCTACATCCCAGTTCTCTTCCAGTGACATTGCAGGAATGTAATCTGCTACCGTTTCAGCAAGAACATCTTCACGGATTCGAAGGATCATCTCCGAGAGATCAGTTGACTCTAAGATCTCGTTGCGGACCTGGTAAACCTCTTGGCGCTGCTCGTTAGCAATATCATCATACTCGAGCAAGGATTTACGAATATCGAAGTTACGACCTTCAACTTTACGTTGTGCTTTTTCAATTGCATTGGTCACCATACGGTGTTCAATGGCCTCACCCTTCTCCATCCCCAAAGCCTGCATCATGTTCTTGACGCGGTCAGAGGCGAAGATACGCATCAGGTCGTCATCCAGTGACAAATAGAAGCGAGATACACCTGGGTCACCCTGGCGCCCAGCACGACCTCTAAGCTGGTTATCAATACGACGCGACTCGTGTCTTACCGTACCGATAATATGAAGACCACCGGCCGCAATAACGGCGTCGTGACGCTTTTGCCATGCTTCTCGAAGCTTGATAACTTCCTCTTCCGAAGGCTTGTCTAACTTTGACAGCTCAACTTCGTAGTTACCACCCAACACAATATCTGTGCCTCGACCAGCCATATTCGTGGCGACTGTTACCGAACCTGGACGGCCTGCCTGAGCAATAATATCGGCTTCACGCTCATGCTGCTTAGCGTTAAGTACTTCGTGCTTGATGCCCGCTTTCTTCAAGGACTTAGAAACTAGCTCGGAATCTTCAATTGAGCCCGTACCCACGAGGATAGGTGAGTCAGTTTTTAGAAGCTCCTTAATATCCGCCACAATTGCCGTGTACTTATCTTCAATCGAAAGATAAATTAGATCATTCAAATCCTTACGCTGCACGGCAGTATGGGTAGGTACCACAATCACATCGAGCCCATAAATAGAACGGAATTCGAAGGCTTCGGTATCTGCGGTACCCGTCATGCCCGATAGTTTCGGGTAGAGACGGAAGTAATTCTGATAGGTAGTTGACGCCAGCGTTTGCGATTCCTGCTGAATCTTCATCCCTTCCTTTGCTTCAATCGCCTGATGAAGCCCTTCACTGAGACGACGTCCTTCCATTGTTCGGCCGGTATGCTCATCAATCAGAACAACCTGCCCTTCAGCCAAAATATACTGCTGCTCGCGGTGGAATAGGTGGTGAGCCTTTAAGCCGGCTAGAATGAAGTGAAGTAGCTGCAAATTCGTTGGCGAGTACAGTGAGTCTTCAGCCTTCAGAAGGCCCGCTCGAATAAACATTTGTTCGACTTTCTCGTGACCATCTTCGGTCAACTCAACCTGGCGATGCTTCTCGTCAATGACGAAATCACCATGCTCACTTTCGTCCAGTACCTCATCACCTTCAACAGCGCGTTGCGGCTTCAAAGCTGGAACCATCTTGTTAACTAACTGGTACATCTTTGATGAATCTTGCGCTGCACCGGAGATAATCAATGGGGTACGCGCTTCATCAATCAGAATGGAGTCAACTTCATCAACAATAGCAAAGTTGAGTGCCCGCTGAACGCGCTGCTCACTTGAATGCGCCATGTTATCGCGAAGATAATCAAAGCCAAATTCAGTATTCGTACCGTAAGTGATGTCCGCTTTATACGCGTTACTCTTCTCCTCATGGGAGAGACCTGGGACGTTGACACCTACCGTTAGACCTAGGGCTTCGTAGACGGGTCTCATCCATTCTGCATCACGAGCCGCAAGATATTCGTTAACCGTGATCACGTGCGCCCCGCGCTTGGCAATAGCATTCAGGTAGGTGGGTAGCGTAGCTACCAGCGTTTTACCTTCACCGGTGCGCATTTCGGCAATATTCGCGTTGTGAAGTGCAATACCGCCTAACATTTGGACATCATAGTGGCGCAGACCTAAGGCTCTATCTGCAGCTTCGCGAACCGCGGCAAATGCTTCCGGCAGAATATCTTCGAGTGACGTACCCGCTTCGATACGGTTTCTAAAATCAATCGTTAAATCTTTGAGCGCTTCATCGCTTAGCTCGCGATAAACTTCTTCATAGGAATTGATTTGCACAACGGTCTTGCGCATTTTTTTAATTTGGCGATCGTTCTTAGTACCAACGATCTTAGTAACGAATTTAGTAAACATGAGCCACTGACCCTGAAAGAGTTATATAAAAATGAAAAACGATTGGTTACAGCTGTGACTAGAGGTCAGCGGTGTGTGCGATTTACGTAGGAGGCAGGATCGACAGCGCGACCGTGCTTGTAAACTTCAAAATGAACATGTGGTCCAGTAGATCGACCCGTTGAGCCCATCGAGGCGATGACATCACCTCGTCGAACCACATCGCCAGCTTGGACCTTCAAATCTTTGTTATGACCATAGCGAGTAACTAGGCCATTGCCATGGTTAATCTCAATCAAATTTCCATAGCCGTGTCGCGAAGCCGACCAAGTGACGACTCCTGCTGCCACACTGATGACATCGGCGCCTTCAGCACCTGCAAAATCAACACCATTATGCCATGCTCGACGACCAGAGAATGGGTCAGTA
Organism: uncultured Umboniibacter sp.; assembly: GCF_947497555.1. Classification (NCBI taxonomy): domain Bacteria; kingdom Pseudomonadati; phylum Pseudomonadota; class Gammaproteobacteria; order Cellvibrionales; family Cellvibrionaceae; genus Umboniibacter; species uncultured Umboniibacter sp. The sequence goes on along the minus strand of NZ_CANMGY010000007.1, from coordinate 19,449 downwards.
CGATAACCAAAGCGAGAAGACAGCCAGCCGGAGGTAATTGGGCGTCCGGCCAAACGTGTCGCACGCTGCTGGTTCTCATTAAGCAGTAGTGATTCGAGAACGTTTAGCTGGTCGCTGCGGTGGCTTAGCAGTGCTGAGAAGTTTGCAACCTCATCCTCTACTACAAAATCAACGTTCGGCGCATAATCATGATCGTTATTCGGAGTCGATAACGGCCCACCTAACGCGGGAGCCTGGCTGAAATCGAATTCATCACCGTCGATTCCGGCGATATCCGTTAAACGCTCACCGAGAGCATCAATACGAAGTAATTGGGACTGCATTGCGGCAAGTTGTACTTCAATCGCATGCTGATTTAGACCTTCTTGCTCGGCTAATTCATCCATTTGCCGACGTTGTTCAGCAACTTTTGATTGCCACGCCTGAATAGTCTCAGCATTTAAAAGCTCACTTTGTTCACCTTCGCTAAGGTACTGCCCTACCACGAAGCCGACACCTGCTGGCACACCTAAGAAACACGCAGACAGCACAAAGCTCGACCACATTCCGATGGAAAGGTGACGCGAGCGATTATGTTTACTGTTTACTACAATTAATTTCATGGTGTGTTATTCAACAACCTAACTAATAACTATCCGTAGACTAACCAAAGCTTCATGTAAAGAGAAGTACTTATTCACTCAATTTTTCGAATCTTTCATCGCAATGATAAAAAAGGCCGCTAATGCGACCTTCCCGTACCACGTAAATTTAGCTTACGCTATGTTAAGTGCCCCTGGCGCGTAGTGGATTGGTTCCGATGCACCCGTATCAAACGTAACGACTTCAAAGGCGTCTTCCTGAGCAAACAGCTCGCGGAGGATCAAGTTATTGAGATAGTGTCCTGATTTGTAAGCGCGGAAGTCTGCCAATAATGCAAAGCCTGCAGTATACAGGTCACCCACTGCGTCCAAAATCTTGTGGCGAACGAACTCATCATCATAACGCAGCCCTCCCTCATTAAGGATTCGAAACTCATCGACAACGATTGCGTTATCCACGGAACCACCTTGCACAAGGCCTTTAGAGCGGAGATATTCGATCTCATGAGTAAATCCGAAGGTTCGTGCTCGGCTAATCGCCTCAACGAACGACGTGTTGGAGAAATCTACTTCACAGTCCATTCGGGTATTTTTAAGAACAGGGTGATCGAAATCAATTTCAAAATTGATTTTAAATCCTTCGTAAGGGAGCAATGTTGCTTCTTTGCCATCAACCTTAACGGATACTTTCTTCTTCACGCGGATAAATTTCTTCGCTGCATTTTGCTCTTCAATTCCCGCATTTTGAATAAGAAAAACAAAGGGTGCCGAAGAGCCGTCCATAATAGGAACTTCTTCAGCCGATAATTCAACAATCAAGTTATCGATACCTAGCCCAGCAAACGCTGACATCATGTGCTCAATCGTGGAGACCTTAACGCCATCTTTAACTAGCGTTGTAGATAGGGTAGTTTCGCCAACGTAAAGCGCTGATGCAGGAATATCAATCGCTGGTTCTAGATCCACGCGGCGAAATACAATGCCAGAATCTGGGGCAGCAGGCACAAGGGTAAAAAATACTTTTTTCCCTGTGTGAAGGCCGATTCCCGATCCTTTAATAGCGCGTTGTATCGTGCGTTGTTTGATCATTATAAATTCCTATAAAACGAATAAAGCTCATCCAATATTAGGACAAGCTTATACGATTTCGATCACTCCAGTATATGGGGTATTCCCCTAATAGTCAAAAATGGACTAGTTAATCAGCCTGTCGACGCAGGAATGCTGGGATATCGAGATAATTATCCTCATCCGATTCTGTTGCTACTGCGGGCTCCTGAGCTACCGCTGCTGACCCCTGCTGGACTGTCGTTGACGATGGCCGAGCGGCCTCTCTTGTCGCGTCTGTAGCCATACCTGTCGGTGATTTAACTGGCGCTGCAGCACTACTTGTCGACGGTTCCGTTGCTGCAACGTTTGATTTAGCCCGAGTGTACGGTGGACGATCATAATCGACGGAGCGCTGAGGCGACGCTGGACGAGCTGCTTCGGCCGCAGGTGTTTCTTGGACTGGAGCTACCGAACCTAAGCCTGTCGCAACAACAGTAACACGAACCTCGTCACTCATATCCGGTTCCATGGCCGTACCGACTACCACTGTTGCATCTTCAGCAGCGAGTTCTTGAATCATCTCGCCTACTTCACCGAACTCACCCATCGTAAGATCAATGCCCGCCGTGATGTTTACTAAGATACCGCGGGCGCCGCGAAGATTAACATCTTCAAGAAGCGGTGAGCGAATAGCGGTTTCCGTAGCCTCAACAGCGCGATTTTCGCCTTTACCAGTACCTTGCCCCATCATTGCCATGCCCATTTCAGACATAACAGTACGAACATCCGCAAAATCCACGTTAATAAGACCTGGGCGGATAATCAGATCAGCAATACCTTGAGTAGCGCCTAACAGAACATTATTGGCCGCTTTAAATGCATCAAGAAGTGTAGTTTGACGCCCCAGAACACCAAGTAGCTTTTCATTTGGAATGGTAATTAGTGAATCCACTTGCTCACGAAGCTCTTTGATGCCCTGCATAGCCACTTGCATGCGCTTACGCCCCTCGAAGGGAAATGGCTTTGTGACTACCGCAACCGTTAGAATGCCTAACTCTCGAGCGATCTCAGCAACCACAGGTGATGCCCCTGTACCCGTACCACCACCCATACCAGCGGTGATGAAAAGCATATCAGCACCTTCAAGTGCTCGGGCAATATTCTCACGATCTTCCATCGCTGACTGGCGACCGACATCAGGATTTGCACCAGCTCCTAAGCCCTTGGTAATGTCGCCACCAAGTTGGATAGTTGTACTGGCAGGAACACGTTGAAGAGCCTGCGAATCCGTATTCGCAACGATGAACTCTACGTCTTCCAATTGACTGTCAATCATGTGCTGAACGGCATTACCGCCGCCGCCACCTACACCGATGACTTTGATTACTGCATTTTGGTGATCGTCATTAACGATGTCGAACATGTCATCACTCTCCTAACTGTTTCAACCACAACGCTGTTAAACGTTGCTGGCCATCCAATCCTTAATACGAGCCCAAACGCCAGGACCCGAAGTTTGCGTATCGGAAATTTCATTTAATCGATTTTCAACGCCAAACTGAATTAGTCCAACGCCAGTGCTATATATTGGATTATCCATAATATCGGTCATACCTTTCATGCCCGATGGACTGCCTAGGCGCACAGGCAGGTGGAAAATACTTTCAGCAAGCTCCACCACGCCTTCCATCTTCGCCGTACCGCCGGTCAGTACGATACCAGCGGGTAATAAATCTTCGTAACCAGCACGTCTTAATTCGCGCTGAATGAGCATAAACAGCTCTTCGTACCGAGGCTCCACCACTTCCGCAAGCGTAAGGCGTGACAGATCTCTTGGTTCACGATCGCCGACACTTGGAACTTTGATAGTCTCATCTTCACGAGCTAATTCCGTCAACGCGCATGCATACTTCATCTTGATTTCTTCGGCGTGCTTGGTTGGGGTCCGCAAGGCGTGAGCAATGTCACTCGTAACCTGATCGCCAGCAACCGGTATATTTGCCGTATATTGCACGCCACCTTGAGAGAAGACGGCGATATCACTGGTACCGCCACCGATATCTACCAAACAGACACCCAGATCTTTTTCATCTTGAGTAAGGACTGCGTAGCTGGACGCGAGTTGCTCGAGTACTAACTCTTCGACTTCGAGGTTGCATTTTTCGATACATTTGATGATATTTTGTGCGGCTGTTTGTGCGCCGGTTACCAAATGAACCTTCGCTTCCATTCGGACACCACTCATACCGAGAGGTTCACGAACGCCATCCTGAGAATCGATTAAATACTCTTGCGGTAGGGTATGAAGAATAAGTTGGTCCGCAGGAAGTGCCAAAGCCTTAGCCGATTCGATCACTCGATCGATATCCATCTGGCTAACTTCACGCTCTTTAATCGCGACAACGCCCTGAGAGTTATAGCTGCGGATATGGCTACCCGCTATACCGGCGTAAACACCATGAATAGAGCAGCCAGCCATGGTTTCAGCTTCACTAATCGCTCGACGAATTGAATCTACCGTGGCATTAATATCCACCACCACGCCCTTCTTTAGGCCGCGCGACTTATGGTAGCCGAAGCCAATGATATCGATCTCGCCCTCGTCATTATATTCGCCGACGATTGCCACAACTTTTGAAGTTCCGATGTCGAGACCAACTATGAGGTTGTCTTCTTGAGACGTCGCCATTCAATCACTCTTCTTATTACAAGCTAGTAAATTATTATGTATCGCTATTATGCCATGCGATTGCTGCCGCATTATCATACCGCATATCGATACGGTGCACATTGCTTTTTTGCTCATTAGATAGTGTGTTCCACAATGCTGCAAAGCGCAATATCTTGTCGTCAATATTATAAGTACCGAATAGCACCTGTACATCGTTATTTAGCTGAATTGTGCGCTGACCGTCTTCCGCTGCGGCAAGCACCTTTACCGTCACGCCTTCATCGCGCAAAGTATCATTAAACATTCGGTATTCACTCAACAGTTGATCTAATAACACCGCTGGTCCAGAAAGCCGAGGGAGTGACGAAAAGGTATCGAGTTGGCGCCCTTCATGCGAGAAGAGTTCACCATGACGGTTTAACAGCGCGTCATCGTTCCACCGAGCGATTGGACGTTGTTCAGTAAGATGCAAGTAGATAGTTCGATTAGCTCGGCGTTGAACGTTTGCCGACTCAATCCAGGAAAGACTCATGAGGGTTTGCGCAAAACTATCTAACGAAACCCCCCAAAAGGAATTCGTCTCTAGGATTGGGTTCACCAATTCCTGAATCTCAATTGGATTCACATATTGCAGGCTACCTACTACAACGACTTTACTAACGCGCTGTTGATATTCGATATACGCTAAACGTCCAATGCCAAATATAACTAACCCCAACCCGGTCAAAATAAGCCAGCGTCGCCAGTTAATCACTAAACAGCCTCAACAAGGTTCAATATACGTTCTACGATCGCGTCAAATTCAACCCCAACGCTTGCCAATGACATAGGCACCAAACTGTGATTCGTCATTCCAGGAACCGTATTTAGCTCTAAAAGATTTAACTCACCGTCGGCACTCTCGATAAAGTCCACTCGCCCCCATCCTTGGCAACCAATAGCTTCGAAGGCCTTTTTAGCCAGTTCTTGGATAAGCTGTTCTCGAGCAGCAGTCAAGCCACTGGGGATTAAATAGCTGGTATCATCGCGAAGATACTTTGATTCGTAATCATAGAATTCCTTTGTAGGAACCATAGAAATAGATGGGAAGGCATCACCACCAAGGATAGGAACGGTAAACTCTCGCCCCGACATAAAGGCCTCGGCCAACATGCCTCCTTTGAAGCGATCTGCGTCAGCTAGGGCCCGGCTAAAGCTTTGCGAGCAACTCACCTTCGTAACACCAATACTTGATCCTTCACATGCGGGTTTAACGAAAAATGGCAATCCTAGATCAGCCGATAGATCTTCAAAGCTTGATGAGGCGCTGAAGAGTTGGTAGTTCGCTGTGGGTAGATCTAAACCTCGCCAAATCAGCTTACATTTAACTTTGTCCATCGCGATAGCGGACGAGGCAACATCAGATCCGGTATAGGGAACCTCTAATGCCTCCAAGAGTGCCTGAATGCGTCCATCTTCTCCACCCGGCCCATGCAAGACGATAAACGCGACATCAGGTTTAAGCGCCGTTAACTGAGTTATCGCATCATATTGTGTATCCACGAGGTGAGCATCGTAGTTCAGGCGCTTTAACGCGTCAAAAACCGCCTGTCCGCTATTGAGAGAGACCTCTCGTTCTGAAGAGTTACCGCCATAGAGCACAGCGACTCGCTTAGATTGCCAATGAGTCATGATTGAAACTTCTTTTCCAGCAGCGTTGCTAGCTGGGTTACATTACCAGCGCCCTGCGTTAATACGATATCGCCCGGTCTAAGAATATCATCCAGGATTGCGGGTACCTGCTCCAGTTCTGAACAGAGTATCGGGTCTACTCGGCCTCGGGTCCGAATACTGCGCGCCAAGGACTTTGAATCAGCGCCAACGACCACCTCTTCACCAGCCGAATAGACATCGAGTAAAATCAGCTGATCTACGGCACTTAAGGCCTCGACAAATTCATCGAAGAGATCACGTGTTCTGGAGAAACGATGCGGTTGATAGGCCATAACAAGACGACGATCAGGCCAACCTTCACGCACCGCAGAGACAATAGCACTGACTTCAGTTGGGTGATGACCATAGTCATCAACTAACATGATCTCGCCATCGTTAAAGGGGAACTCTCCTTTAACGGTAAAACGCCGGCCTACTCCTTCGAAACCGGACAAGCCCTGCTCAATATCTTCGTCGCTAAGGCCCTCTTCAGAACTGACCGCAATCACTGCGAGCGCATTTAAAACGTTATGTCGGCCTGGGATGGTCAAACTGATATTAAGCGCTGAACGCTGATCTGGACGTTCGACTACGAAATGCGTGTTATGGCCGTCAAATTGCAGCTGGGTTGCACGATAGTCTGCCGGGTTATCAATGCTATAGGTAACGGTAGGACGGGGACAACGCGCTGCCAATTCGGCCGCTTCAACGTCATCAACACAAATAACAGCTAGACCATAAAATGGTAGATTTTGAATGAAATTATCGAAGGTAGCGCGAAGCTTATCAAAGTCGCCTTCGTAGGTATCCATGTGATCAGCTTCAATGTTCGTCACAATTGAAACCATAGGCTGCAGATGTAAGAACGAGGCGTCACTCTCATCCGCTTCCGCGATGATATAACGACTGCGCCCGAGTGCTGCATTCGTACCGGCATGATTTAGTTTGCCACCTATCACATAGGTTGGGTCGCAATTCGCGCGCTGAAAAACGGATGCTAACATACTTGTTGTGGTTGTCTTACCATGTGTCCCAGCTACTGCTATCCCATGGCGATTGCGCATCAACTCAGCCAACATTTCCGCTCGTTTAACGATTGGGGTACGGGCTTCTCTCGCCGCCAACACTTCAACATTCTTTTCATTAATCGCGGAGGAAACGACCACTACATCAACACCGTCGACATTAGTTTTATCGTGACCATAGAACACCTGAACACCCAATGTCTCAAGTCGTTGTGTAACTTCGGTTGCATTTTGATCGGAGCCAGAAACTTGGTAGCCTAAATTCTGAAAGACTTCGGCGATACCACACATCCCAACGCCACCAACGCCAATAAAATGCATCCGCTTTATTCGTCGCATAGGAGCTAACTCGTTCATTTGACATTCTCTATTATATCAACAGCTCGAACAGCTGCATCACGGATTGCGACCGACGTAGCCGCTGAGGAATACGCTGCGCGAAGAGTTGGATTATTCGTTAATTCATCCAGTAAACCAGAAACCTTAGCCTCACTCCAATCGCTTTGCTGAAGGATCTTCGCTGCTCCGACCGTTGCTAATACGTTTGCATTAGCGGTCTGATGGTCATCAACGGCAAACGGAAACGGTACGAGAATAGCGGGCAGGCCTGCACACGCAATCTCACTAACCGTCAATGCACCCGATCTACAAACAATAAAGTCCGAATGACGATAATGTTCCGCAACCGTATCGATGAATTCAACCACTTCAGCGTTAACACCCTGATCGTTATAGGCTGTTTGCGTTTCAGCAACCCGTCCCCGACCGCATTGATGAACAACCGTCGGGCGTCTGTCCTCAGGTAGCTTTCCTAAGGCCTTAGGCATCATCTCATTGAGCGCCTGCGCTCCGAGACTACCACCCATCACAAGCATTCGTGTATCGCTACCCACTCGGGAGCTAGGTACTGCCTTAATTTCGGCCACGGACTTTGGAACTGGATTACCAATAACAGTTGCTGGAAGCGCATTCTCAAATGCTGATAAAACTTTCGATGCAAGTCGCGCCAGCACACGATTAGTCGTTCCTGCCACGGCATTCTGCTCGTGGATTATTATCGGCACACCTCGAAGCTTCGCTGCCACAGCACCCGGGCCGGAGGCAAAGCCGCCCATTCCTACTACCGCCAAAGGTCGAATCCGCCCTAATAACTTAAATGCCGAAATGATAGAAATCATCAGCGCGAACAGCGCCTTCATCAGCAGCAGAGGATTCTTTCCTCGAATACCAACCACTGGGAATTTATGTAACGTTATGCCCTGCTTAGGCACTAGCGTTGACTCTATGCCACGCTCACTGCCTAACCACTCTACTTGATAGCCTCGGGCCACCAGCTCAGCTGCGACTGCAAGTGCTGGCACTACATGTCCGCCAGTGCCACCAGCCATCAATAAAATGGTTTTCTTCGATCGGTCTCGCTTCATAGTTCTTCAACACCCTCCATGGCTTTACCCTGTGGCTTTCGCACTCGGGTTGCCGACTGATTCATCGCCGCACACAAACGCATGACTATGCCAACCATGACTAACGAGACTAACAAACTACTACCGCCATAGGAAATGAACGGAAGCGTTAAACCTTTGGTGGGTAGCAGCCCGGATGCTACGCCCATGTTGATAAATGCTTGCCCCGAAATTAGAAAGGCAAATCCTGCGGCGGTCCACGCAATAAAGGGTTGATTACGTTTTAGCGCTTTACGAGAGATCATAAATAATCGAGTAACCAACAACGTGAACAACGCTATGATTAGCGCCGCACCGAAAAATCCGGTCTCTTCTGCCCAGATCGCAAAGACGAAATCAGTATGCGCTTCCGGTAAAAACATCAGTTTTTGAACACTGTTACCATACCCCACTCCCGTCAAGTGTCCCCGGCCAAAAGCAATCAACGACTGAGTGAGCTGATAACCCGAATCAAATTGGTTTGCCCACGGATCGGCAAAGCCTGTCAATCTAGCTAGGCGATAGGGAGAGGATATAGCTAAGAAATAGGCCGACCCAAGTACGCCAATCATCAGGGTGATAAAAGGTAACAGCGGCGCGCCCGAGAGGAACAGCATACCTATCACCGTTGCGGAAATGAGTACGGTAGCACCATAGTCGGGCTCAGCTAAGAGGAGAAGCGCTACTAGAGGCACCGCCAATAGCGGTCGAAAGAAATACAAAGTCCGAGTTGAGAGATCCTGCTGAAATTTTGTTATATATCTCGCGATGAATAGAACCATCCCAACCTTCATGAATTCAGAGGGCTGGAGGCTAAATCCTGCCAGACGAATCCACCGTTGGCTACCATTTACACTGGTGCCAAAGAACAGAACCGCGACGAGCAGTACTACGCCAGCTATGAAGAGTGGGAACGACAGTGCGTACCAATCTTTAAGTGGAATGAACGCGGCGAGGCTAAGGCCAACGAGCCCGATCAAAAGGTAGATGGCATGTCGAACTGAAAAATAATAAATAGTGCCATGATGATGAGCTGAGTAATCGGATGATGCGGATGCAACCATTGCAAAGCCCAGGGCTACTAACGTAACGACCGTCGCTAAAAACCAACGATCTTGCGCCTGCCAAAAACTTCCCCAGTTAGTCGTCCGAAACACCTAGCGCCTCCACGAGCTGTTTGAAGGCATCCCCTCGCTGTTGATAATTTTCAAATTGATCCAGGCTAGCGCAGGCAGGCGATAATAAAACGATGTCGCCTTCTTCGGCGGCTGAAACAGCAAGATTAAAGACGTCGGCAAGAGTTGGAGCTAAATTCTCTTCGGGAATACTAAGCGCTGCTTGCAACTTCGACTGGTCCGCACCATATGCATACCAGCACACTTCAGCTTGAGACTTGCTTAACGCTAATTCTTTAAAATCAGCCCCCTTGCCATCTCCCCCCACTAGAACGTGAAGATTGCTTGCATCGAGACCATTCAACGCTGCGCGAGTAGCGCCTACATTCGTGGCTTTAGAATCGTTAACAAAATGAATGCCGCGGAACTCGCCCACAAATTCCGTTCGATGAGCCAACCCGCGATACTCCAAAAGCACTTTGGCGACTGCCGACGATTCGAAACCTAAGGTCTTAAGCAAGCCTATAGACGCTAATAGGTTTGCCCAGTTATGGCGCCCATAAACCTTAAAATCCGAAACCAATGCTAGATTCTGAACACCATCTGCTAAGGCATATCCTTCATCTAGTCTCCGTAGCCCAAGTTCCTTTAGATCTGGATTAGAAAGCCTGAAGTGGAGTTGCTGGTTCTCGGGAACCGATAGAGGCGTACTGAGCGGGTCGTCTCGATTGACGACAGCCGCGGCGGCACCATAAAAGATACGCTGTTTGGATCGGTGATAAGCCAACATAGTATGATATCTATCCAAATGATCTTCACTAAGGTTGAGTAGCACCGCTACATCACTCGGAACTTTTGGCAGGAGATCAATTTGAAAGCTACTGAGTTCAATTACTGCATAATCTACCTGCTGCGAGAGGACATCTAACACTGGTATGCCAAAGTTGCCACACGCTACAGCCTTAACATTCATCTCCTGAAGGGCGAACGCGGTCATATCGGTAACACTCGATTTGCCATTCGAACCCGTTATGGTGATTACCCTACCGGAAAACTCGTCGAGAAAAAGCTCTACGTCACTGGTGATGACCCCACCCGCCCCTTGATATTCGCTCCAAGGTATTTGCGTTGCATCAACGCCCGGACTAATAACAACCTCATCATAATTTTTTAGCAATTCAAGATTAAGCGGCGCTTTAACACGACCTCTACAGTACTGAAGTGCTAATATCGACGCTTCGTTTGGCGGGTTAGGTCGCGTATCAAAAACGTCAAAGGGTAGCGTTTTGCGATCTAAGTAGCGTGCAACAGAGTAGCCGGTAACTCCCGTTCCAACGATCAATCGTCGTTTACTGGAAGCAATCATCATCGTAGCTTTAACGTCGCCAAGCCAGCTAGAACCAGCACGAGAGTAATAATCCAAAAACGCACAATCACCTTCGGTTCAGCCCACCCCTTCAGTTCAAAATGGTGGTGTAATGGTGCCATTCGAAATACTCGCTTCCCAGTCATTTTAAAGGATGCGACCTGAATAATGACCGACAACGTCTCCATAACAAAGATCCCACCCATTACGAAGAAGACGATTTCAGCACGAACAATGATAGCGACAACACCCAGTGCTGCTCCCAATGCGAGCGCGCCCACATCACCCATGAAAACCTGCGCCGGGTAGGTATTAAACCAGAGGAAGCCCAGTCCTGCACCAACCATAGCCGCGCAAAATACAATCAATTCTCCGGTTCCCGGAATAAACGGCATAAACAGATACTCAGCCATAACACTATTACCGGAAACGTACGCAAAGATACCCAAAGCCGCCGCGACCATTACGGTAGGCATAATGGCTAAGCCATCTAAGCCGTCCGTAAGGTTTACCGCATTGGAAGAGCCTACCAAGACGAAATAAGACAAGATAATAAAGAAGATGCCAAGATCAATGGCAACATCCTTGAAGAAGGGTATAAATAATTGCGTTGAAGCGGGTACTTCAGCAATAACGTACAGCGTAATCGCGGCCGCCAGTCCTACTACACTCTGCCAGAGGTATTTCCATCTCGCCGGGAGGCCCCGTGCATTCTTCTCAACAACCTTGCGATAGTCATCAACCCAGCCAATTGCTCCAAAACCGAGCGTCGTAAACACAACAATCCAGAGATAGGGATTATGTAAATCACCCCAGAGTAGTGCCGAACTGCCAACAGACAGTAAAATTAGTGCTCCACCCATTGTTGGCGTACCTGATTTCACCAGATGAGTTTGTGGCCCATCATTTCGAACGGCCTGACCAATTTGGAGCTTAACTAGATAGCGAATCAACGCTGGGCCTAATGCTAGAGATATGAACAAAGCAGTTCCTGCACCCAAAATCGCTCTTAGCGTCAAATACTTAAAAACGCCAAAAACTGCATAGTGTTCGGAGAGAAGCTCGGCAAGCCAAAACAGCATGTATTAATCCTTAGATAAAAGGTTAGTAATTATTTGATCCATTCTCGCACTTCTTGAACCTTTAACCAATATCACCGATTGATCTTGATCAAATTGGCGAAGAAATTCGGTCGCCTCATTGTGTGAGGAAAAAGCTTCTGCGCTGACCGGTGATTCCTCGGTAGCCAACCGTGCACTCTCGCCGACAGTTACCAATAAATCTAGTCGATCAGGCGTGCAGTAACGCCCAACATCTCGATGCATCGCATCGCTATCAATACCTAGCTCAGCCATGTTGCCCATCACAAAAATACGCTTGCCCTGTTGCACGGCCAGTGCGTCAAGTGCTGACTTCATTGAACCGGGATTAGCATTGTAACTATCGTCAATCAACCGTGCTCCCGCCGCAGTTCGCTTGGCTGACATTCGTCCAGCAACCGCTGTAACGTGCCTTAAGCCCGCTTCAATCGATTCAAGCGATGCTCCGACCGCGCTGCATAATGCCGCAGCTACTAGCGCATTGTGAACGTTATGTGTTCCCAATAGTTGCAAATTTATCGGCACAATCCCTTTGGGCGTATGGAGTAAAAAACTAGGCTGACCATCACAGTTAACCGAGACGGAGGTAACCCAGTAATCAGCAGTACTCTCCGCAGTATTAGCAATTCGAATCACCTCGCCGCTCGGATACGCTCGATTCCAATCACTGAAATAAGGGCTATCTACATCAAGTACACGAATTCCTCTTGAACCAATATTGTAGATCGCCCCTTTAGTTTCTGCTACGCCTTCTAATGAGCCAAAGCCTTCGATATGAGCGGGAAGGACATTATTGACTACGGTCACGTCAGGGGAAGCGATACCGCATAAATAGGCGATGTCGCCGCGCTTACCAGCGCCCATTTCCACCACGGCAAAGCGATGTTCATCCGTTAATTCAAACAGTGTTTTTGGGACACCAATTTCATTATTGAAATTACCTTGCGTAGCGTGAGTACTACCCTCTAATGATAAAATAGCTTCACACATTGCACGCAGGGTTGTCTTGCCCGCTGATCCCGTGATTGCGATAACGACCCCGTGAAAGCGACTACGAACCATCGCAGCCATCTGACCCAAGGCTATCAACGGCTCTTCGACTACCCACTGAGGAATGGTTAAACCATCCTGCGCTTCCGAAACCACCACCGCACAGGCTCCTTTCGACTGAGCCAACGATGCGAATTGATTACCATCGAAATGTTCGCCGCTAAGCGCCACAAAGAGCGAACCCGGCTGCTGCGTGCGAGTATCAGTACAAATAGAGTCAAACTCAACGCTTTCACCAATTAGCGCCCCACCGAACTCTTCATGTAAATCAGCAAGAACGAGCGATCCAATCACTGCGAAGCCTCCATTCTGAGTGCAATCGCCTTACGGATTTGTTCAAATTCGGACCAGGGCAGCTTTTTGCCATCAACATCAAGATAATCCTCGTGCCCTTTACCAGCTATCACCACTAGATCACTCTCTGCCGCCTGTTTAATGGCAAATTGGATAGCTTCCGAGCGACTCTCGATGACATAGTAATCGTCGGAGTCAAAACCTTGTTGTGCGTCATTGATGATTTGTCGCGGATCTTCAGTACGTGGATTATCAGAGGTCAAAATGGCAATAGCACCGCTCGCCTCAACGGCAGCGGCCATCTCGCTGCGTTTGCCACGATCACGATCACCACCACAACCAAACACACACCAGAGCTTGCCGTTGGTATGATAGGTTAACGACGCGAGAATTTGGGTCAGAGCATCAGGCGTATGTGCGTAATCCACAATTACCGATAAACCCGCTGACCCAGCCTGCTCCATTCTCCCCGAAACGGGCTTCAAAACGGATAGCGCCTCACCAATCTTCTCTATAGGGTAACCATCGCTATTGAGTTGAGCCGCAACCGCTAACAAATTTTGTACATTAAAGCGCCCCAAAATAGCGGTTTCAATTCGAATCGACTGCCCATCGATGATAAGCGAAAAGGCCATTCCCGCTGGGTGAAACTTTACATCATTCGCGACGACTCGATTTGTCGAAGCAAAACCGTAGCTAATCGCCTCGGGATAGCGTTGGAGCAGTCGCTGTCCATATTCGTCATCGCCGTTGATAATTCGAGTTTTTAGACTATCGGAAGTAAATAGTTTTGCTTTCGATTCAAAGTAGTCGTCCATCGTAAGATGATAATCAAGGTGATCTCTACTCAGATTTGCAAAGATTGCTGTCTTAAATGGGAGGTCGGCAACTCTGCCTTGATCAAGCGCGTGGGACGAGACCTCAAGGCTAACACAATCCGTTTTTAGCGATGACAACTGCGCTAATACCGACTGCATTTCCACTGCACCGGGTGTTGTCAAACCGGTTGAAAAGGTCGTTTTTGTGGGAAGATGAAGCACTCCCAACGTCCCAATCACTGCTGAGGGCAACCCAAGGTAATCCTGCGCCGTCGCGATCCAAGTGGATATCGTCGATTTGCCGTTAGTGCCCGTTACACCCACGAGTGACGGGTAATCGAAACCCAATATTCTATGTGCTACGCCACTCGCCTGATGACGAATGTCTGCCATCACTAGGGTGGGTAGCGCGCAGTCGACAAAGCTTTCCGTGACTAACGCAATTGCACCTCGACGTTTAGCATTCTCAATATAACTATGGCCATCTTCGACATGACCTCGAATGGCAAAAAATACGCTACCCGGGACAACTTTTCGGCTGTCACTCGTGATTGAGGTGATATCAATCCCCTGAAGCGCGACTTTGAATTCATCAATATCGGTGTAAAACATAATTCTCTCTAATCAATCGAAGTTGAAGTAGATGGCGCTACGTTGAGTAATCTCATAGCGTCGGCCACAACCTTACCAAAAGCAGGTGCCGCCACTTCGCCACCGAAATGCCCACCCGCGGTAGGCTCGTCTATCACAACCACTACAGCAAGCCGTGGCGTATCTACCGGCGCGACTCCTGCAAACAGCGAGCGATACGAAGCACCCATATATCCCTCCGCTCCTACCTTATGCGCTGTGCCAGTCTTGCCCGCTACATGATAACCAGGGACCCTAGCATTTCTTCCCGAGCCTTCAAGCGTTGTGACCGTGGCCATCATTTCCACAATCTGTTGGCTAATTTCTGGAGAAAGAACACGGCTGCTCATTGCCCGATAATCAAAGTCATTGCGTTCTAAATGCACCGGCACATGAATACCACCATTACCTATCGTGGCATAGGCACTTGCTAGCTGTGTAGCCGTGACGCTCAAACCATAGCCAAAGGCTACATTCGCGCGACCGATATCCGACCAAACCATTTGGCTTGGAAGTGTTCCAGCCGATTCGCCGGGAAACTCTGTCGCTGTCTTCTGACCTAAGCCATATTGATAGAGACGATCACGAAGCTCATTAGGATCGAGTTGCAGCGCTATCTTGGTCGTTCCCACTTGACTAGACTTCGTAATAATTCTAGTCAAAGACATCTCACCATAGTTCACCGGATCCAAAAGCGTTTTCGAACCAACGCGAATCCATCCGGGAGACGTATCGATGATTGAATCGGGGGTAAATAAACCCGTTTCCAGTGCATAACCAATTGAAAGCGGTTTAACAGTTGAACCCGGTTCGAAGACATCCGTTAATGCTCGATTTCGGGTAGTCCCGGGAATGAAGCTAGCGCGATTATTTGGGTTATAGCTGGGTTGATTGGCCATCGCCAAAACCTCACCCGTTGCAACATCCACTACAACAATGGAGCCACCCTCCGCTTGATGACGAATGACGGCGGCTTTGAGCTCACGATAGGCAATATATTGAAGACGCATATCGATACTTAACTGAATGTCCTGCCCCATCTGTGGGGAGCTCACCACACCTAAGTCGCGAACAACCTTACCGAGTAGGTCTCGAGCGACCCTTCGGCTGCCGTTAGTACCCGTTAACTCATTGTCGCGGAGTAACTCAATACCCTCTTGACCACGATCATCAGCACCAGTAAAGCCAACTATATGGGCTGCTACCTCTCCCGCTGGGTAATAGCGCTGATATTCGGTCGTAGCACTAACGCCTCGAATATCTAGCTCGAGGACACGCTGACCTTCACTCGGAGGCATCCGTCGTTTAAGGTAGAAGAATTGACGATTACTCGCAGATTTGAGACTTCGGAGTAACGCTTGGGAATCGAGGTCAAGGGCCACTGCCAGCTGCCGTACCAGAGCAATTTCTTCCTCTGTCTCTCCACCTGAGGGAATCAATAGACGGGGATTAGCGATAATTGTCGTCATGGGTGTTGATATCGCTAATGGCTCGCCGTTACGATCAGTGATCATTCCGCGATGGGCAGGAATAGCCACTTCACGAATACTACGAGCGTCACCTTGGTCCTGTAAGAATTCGAAACCTTGATCGCCCTCCGGCACAACCTGCAAGATGCCTAGTCGAACTATTAGTGCTAATGGGAGCAGCAGCAGCACTAATACCGCAAAGGCGAAGCGACCGCTATACAACCGCTGTTCGGCTGAATTAGTAGCGCGCTTTACCGACTTAAGCTTACTGCTCACGGATTAATTACTCTAACTTCATCTACAGTTGGCACCCGCATCTGTAGCTCGTCCCGAGCTTTAGCTTCGATCTTCGCGGGCGTGGTTAAGCTTGAACGCTCGATAAGTAATCGCCCACGCTCTACAATTAATGCACGATAGCCTTGCTCTAACTCATGAAGTTGACTAAACATTTGGCGCGAACTATAGCTACCAGCAACGACCTTTACACTCGAAAGGATGATGGCAATTAACAAACCAAATACTAGTAAGTAGGACTTCATTCTACCCTCTTAGATGCAACTCTCATGACCGCACTTCTGCTGCGAGCATTCTCTGAAATCTCCGCTGCAGACGCCTTTATAGCCTTTGACTCAATGGCCAATGGCCCAAGTTCGGCATCACCCATGACTGGAACGCCTTTAGGAATTTTCTTACCCTTAGATTTGTCGCGAATAAAGTGCTTCGCAATTCTATCCTCAAGTGAGTGGAATGAAATAACAACTAACCGTCCTCCGAAGCACAAAAGACCTACCGACTGCTCTAGGACATCCTCGACATCTCCGAGTTCATTATTTACGAAAATTCTAATTGCCTGGAAAACACGGGTAGCTGGATGTTTATTTCGGTCCTTCTTGGGTGTTGAATCTTCAATGACTTTAGCCAGCTGCGCTGTAGTAGTAATTGCTTCCTTCTCACGCGCTCGAAGTATCCCCGATGCGATGGGACCGGAAAACTTTTCCTCACCATAACGCCTAAACACCGATGCCATTTCTCCGTGCTCTGCTTTAGCAATCCAATCCGCTGCAGACTGCCCCTTCGAGGTGTCCATTCGCATATCAAGCGGCCCGTCTTTCATAAAACTAAAGCCACGATCAGCTTGATCCAACTGCGGTGAAGAAACACCTAAATCTAATAGTATTCCATCGACTGAATCGATTCCAAGGCCATTGAGAACCGATGTCATATCGGTAAACGAGCCGTGATGGATAACGAAACGGTGATCATCAAAATGCGCTTCGGCATAATCTATGGCTTGCGGATCCTTGTCAAAAGAGATCAAGCGACCATCCTTCCCAAGTGCCGCAAGTATCTTCTCTGAGTGCCCGCCTCGGCCAAAGGTACCATCAATATAAATACCATCTGCCTTGATATCTAACGCTTCGATAGATTCGCTTAGCAACACCGAGTAATGCTTAATTTGACTCATAACTACCTCTCTTATAGTGACATTATCAGCGTTAGGACACACAGGCTCAAGTAAAGAATTATGATGAATTATTGCAACACTAGCTTAACTTATACCCCTTCCACGGGCCGATAGATAGAGAGAAAATAGACAATCAGTTAACATTATATTAATTAGTCTAGCAGGCCTTGAGAATTAAGGCTCGCTGCAATCTGTTTATGCTCAGGCGACTGCGAAACCAGGCCCTTACGAAGCTGAGTCTTTGACCAAGTACCGTCGGAATGAGCTAAGCAGAAGTCGAGTACAACGTCACCAAAGATCTGCGGGTTAGAATAAGTACCAATCAGGGTAATTGCTGTAGGAAGATCTACCACAACAGGCTCAGCGAAGTGAACACTATTATCAAACGTTAAATGCTTATACTGTGAAGCCATAAAGTCTGACTCAGTCTTTAACGCTCGCTCTGTGCGATTATACTCCTCCTTGGTAAGCTGGAATTTAACACCTCCGATATTCGTCTGAGACAGCTTTCGCCGAAATTTAGATCGTCTGAGGGGGTCGTCGTCCTTAAGACTAGAGTTAATCGCAGCAATGACGCGTGTAGACAAATTACTCAGACCATCATTGATCCTTACGATATTAAAGCTCTCAGCTGAAATACCTATTCGAGCGAATAATGAACTTACCGGCCCTTCGCTGTGTCGGCAATCGTTATCAAATGAGAAAAACGAAACGTCATCATCGAAGACCGCTAAAAGCGTTGTCATTAACATTGATTTGCGCGGAACGCGTCCATCTGAGAAAGAACTTCTACGCCCACTTTTGACTTGCTGCTGAAAGGCCGAGCAGGTTGAGCTATATGGTGATCTTACGCCACAAACCACCTTTAGCTGATGGCCAAACCTAGTTAAGTATGCTTTTAACGCCTCTAGCTCATCCTTGCTAAGAATACTAACCCCCTCGCCGGAGAGTAATATTCTTGAATTTCCTTTAAGGATACGTGTTAAGTGCTCGCGAGTTTGTTGGTTAAACTGTTCTATCTCTGCCTGCGAGTACCCTGCTGTGACATTTTTATAGTACTCGAGCGGATTGTTACAAAAGGCCGAGTAGATCGGTACGGAATGATTAGCAAACTTCTCTCCCTTGAAGCCAAATATTGGGTAGTGCCAAGACTGTGAAGCTAATGCCCTTCGATTCTTTCTGCAGGTCATCTGAAAAGAGGTCGTTGCCGTCTTATGAAACCCACAATGTAAAACAACCACTTTCGTTTGCGCCTGATGCGCCTTTGAAAAGATCCCTTTAAACCAAGCTAGAGTCACACGCTCTCCTATATACTAATTTTCTATTACTCGACTATGGTACCTCGTACCCTAGCGTAATCACGGTGTTTTCACTATTCGCCATCTAAGTTCATAGTGATTTAACTGTCAAAGTCCAATATTTACTTAGCTAATAGTCTACATTCCTCAAAGCCTTAGGCATACCCAAACGTTACGAACTCTCAGTTAAACGTGGCGCCAATATGAGACGTCTACGCAAGCTCTCTCCGTCCATCTATGATCATTGATGGCAACTGATCTTCAACATCAAAACGTTTTCTACAGGCAATAAAAAAGGCCCAACCAAACGGTTGAGCCTTCTTCATTGTATTAAGTGCCTGGCGGTGACCTACTCTCACATGGGGAAACCCCACACTACCATC